>JAQVZR010000359.1 GCA_028708105.1 Desulfoplanes sp.
GTTGATGTCCAGTGTCTCGTGGACGTTACTATCTCTCTGGTTGCCTCTATCTGCTGTTTTCTTTAGGGCTATGCTCAAATAAGAGATGTGTCTTGGTTTTTCAGCCGGGCATACATTTATGGCCCATCACCCTGAGTAAACCGCTCACAGCCATCATCATTTTTTTGCCATAGGAATTTTCGTATGCGACGCAATGTCTATTTTAAAGCCATTCCTTTTTCCAAATCCGATGTAACCATTGCCCTTGAGTCTGGCGTGGACGCCATTATTACTGATGCCGACCACGTTGCAGCCATTGAGGCCCTTGGCCGGGGCCGTGTCCTTTCGCCCGAACAAATGCTTTTTTTGTCCCTTCTTGCCAAGGAGGATGAACAGAAGGCCGTCACCGGGCTGGCACAAGGGGCGGAAGTTGTTCTTGAACAAGGTTGGGAGATCATTCCCGTGGAAAACATTCTGGCCCAGCAGGAAAATCTGGGTCTCGAAGTCGATTCTCTGGAACAGGCACGGGTGGCTGCAGGTATTCTGGAAAAAGGTGTTGCGACGCTGGTGGTTCTCCCGGGGGGCGTTTTGGAACTCAAGGCTATTGTTCGGGAAATGAAGCTTAGTCAGGGAACCATGCCTCTGGAGGCAGCCGAGGTTATTTCTGTTGATCCCGTGGGCCTTGGCCACCGTATCTGCGTGGATACGCTTTCGTTGTTGCAGACAGGGCAGGGTATGCTTGTGGGGAATACCAGTGCGTTTAGTTTTCTGGTACACGCTGAAACCGAAACCAATCCGTATGTGGCACCGCGCCCCTTTCGTATCAATGCCGGAAGTGTTCATTCCTACGCTATATTGCCTGATGATCGCACCGCCTATCTTGAAGAGCTTGTTCCGGGACGCGAAGTGCTCATCGTTGGTGCTGACGGGACAACATCCGCAGCAGTGGTCGGTCGGTGTAAGACCGAGATCCGGCCCATGCTTTTGATCACGGCCCGTATTGGCGATGTGATGGGGAGAGTTTTTTTGCAAAATGCTGAAACCATCCGGGTGGTGCGTGAGGATGGTTCTCCGGTGAGCGTGGTTCTGCTTATGCCGGGGGATCGGATTTTGTGTCATCTGGATCAGGCGGGAAGGCATTTCGGCATGCGTATCCAGGAAGAAATTTTCGAGTAGGAGAGGGATATGAGCGATCCATTTGCCGCGTTGCGGCATTCCATAGACGAGGTTGATGCTAAACTTCTGGAGCTTTTGAATCAGCGGGCGTCTCTGAGTCTGGATATCGGTACAATTAAAAGTCGGGGGAAGTTCCCCATCCTCAATCCCAAGCGTGAAAAGGATCTTGTTGCAGATCTTAAAGCACACAATGCCGGCCCGTTGCCTAACGCTCATCTTGAGAGGATATATTGCGAGATAATGTCCTCCTCGCGCAGGCTTCAGGCTCCTTTGACGGTTGCCTATCTGGGCCCCAAGGGAACCTTTTCTTATTATGCAGGTGTGGAAAGCCTGGGCCGGAGTCTGGACTATATTCCCCAGCGGGATCTGGAGTCCGTGTTTCAGGCTGTCAGCTTTGGCAAGACCCAGCTGGGGATTGTGCCTTTTGAGAATTCTCTCAATGGCGGGGTGGGTCAGAGCATGGATCTTTTTTTGCGTTACCAGGTGTCCATCCAGGCCGAGACATATTCCAGAATCAATCATTGCCTGCACGGCACAGCCAAAGATCTTGATTCTGTGACCCGCATTTTTTCTCATCCTCAGGCCTTGGCCCAGTGTACACGGTGGTTGCGGACGTCGGTTCCTCATGCTGAACTGGTTCCCACTGTGAGCACAGGGGCGGCCATGGATGCCGTTTTGACCCAGCCCGGGGCTGCACTGATCGGACATTCCAGCCTGTCAAATCATGAAGGCATGCGTTGCCTTGCCCGGGATATTCAGGACGAACCCGATAATTGGACCCGGTTTTTAATCCTGACCAAAGATCCCTATGTCGGCGAGTCGCGTGACAAGACCTCCCTTTTGCTCACCCTGCCGGATCGTCCGGGTATTTTACAGCAGGTGCTGACCTTCCTTTCCGAAGCCGGTATCAATATGACCAAGCTGGAGTCGCGGCCTCTGCGTTATGAAAAATGGAAATATGCTTTTTTTATCGATGTGCAGTCGGATTTGACCAGCCCCGAAGCCGAACCAGTCCTGGAAAAGATCCGGGCTATTTCCCAGACGGTCCGCATATTGGGAAGCTATACGACCTGGCACGAATAATCCCTTCGCGCCCTTTACGGTAAAATATCTTTTTCTTTTTTTCTCACCGCAAAGGGCGCGAAGGAACGCGAAGAACGACAAAAAATTAGACAATTATTTGTATCCGGACATTGTAATGGTTGCTACTTTTAGTCTTTGTGGGAATGTTTATGAATACACTCTCTATTGATGCTCCGGCATCCAAGTCCATGTCCCACCGGGCATTTATTTGTGCAGCATTGGCCAGGGGAAATTCAACCCTTGAGAATGTTCTGGTCAGTGATGATCTGATGCGTACTCGGGAGTGTCTGACGGCTTTGGGCGCGGAGTTTGTCGACGATTGCGGGACCATCCTGGTCCGCGGAGTGTCCGGTTTTGCATGCGGAGCTGGACCGGTTGATCTTTTTGTGGGGGAATCCGGCACCACCTGTCGGTTGCTTACCGGACTGGCCGCAGCCTTTGCCGGTCATTTTCGCATTCATGGAGCAGGGCGGATGCATGAGAGGCCGATGAATGCACTGGTGGATGCCCTGGCCAGTCTAGATCGGAAGAGCACACG
>JAQVZR010000360.1 GCA_028708105.1 Desulfoplanes sp.
TATGGACACCGTCGGCATCAATGGCCAGGGCTACGTCGACACGGTCATTGATAAGCAGGGGCACATTGTGGGCCTTGGTGATCGCCTTGATGGCATGGCCCAGGGCAACAAATTCACGGGTAGAGGCTTTTTTTTCGCGCAGTTGGACCATGGTCACGCCTGCCTGCACGGCTTCACGGACGATATCCAGAAGATTTTTGCCCAGACATAAGGGGCGGTCGGTGACCAGATACATGCTAAGATCAATAGGCATAATTTTTGAGGGATGGGTTGAGGTTGTATCGTGCCTGCAGATTAACAGGTGTAGCCACAATTTTTAGATAAAGGATATTTGAAGTCAATTGTGATATAAAAAAATATTTTGCTCCGAGCGACGGTAGGTAGGGGCACCCCTTGCGGGTGTCTCATCCAGGCAATGTTTCAGAGGTGGGTTGGTTTAATACACACGTTTTTGTTTCGATGGTATTTTTCAGGTAGTTGAACCTCCAACTGTGGGAAATTTTTATGGTTTGCTGTGAACACGGTCCCTTGAGATGTCACCCCGGGGGCCTCTCCTTCGTTCAGGGAAGTGTTGGAGAGGGGTTCGGCGTTTAGCCGTGGGTACGGAGCATCGCCTGGACCGATGCGCGATCCAGATTGTACAGGGCGTCGTAAAAATGGAGTTGCAGAGTGCCGGGCCCCTGGGCGTCCCGGGCTGCCATTTCGCCACAGATGCCCATAATCGCCATGGCGTCGGCAGCTGCCAGAAGATGGTCGGAACATACGCCGACACAGGCACCGGTGATGGCTGTGGCTGTGCAGCCGAGTCCTGTTATCTTGGGCATCATGGGATGTCCATTGTCTATAGTCAGCACATCCTCGCCGTTGGTGATGTAATCACGGGCACCGCTGATGCTTATTATGGTCTTTCGCTGCCGAGCCAGAAATTTACCGGCGTCAATGGCTTCATTGCTGGTATTGGTACTGTCTGCTCCCTTGCTCAGACTTTTTTCCCCTGCAAGGGCCATTATTTCTGAGGCATTGCCCCGTATAACGGCCATGGAGAATGAATCCAGAAGACGTGTGCAGATATCTATGCGCAACCGGGTCATACCCGCTGCAACTGGATCAAGCACAATGGGAATGTTGCACCGGGTGGCTGTTTCGCATGCCTTGAACATGCTTTCGATATACGAACGTTCGGGGGTTCCGATGTTCAGTACCAGGGCGTTGCCAAGGGCCGGAAGTTCATCCATCTCCTCCACGGCATGACTCATGGCCGGAGATGCTCCCAGGGCGAGAAGGGCATTGGCGGTAGTGTTGGTGACAACATTATTGGTGATGTTGATGACCAGAGGATTATGTGTTCGGATGGCTTTTACGGTCTGCCAGACCTGTTCGGGGGTAATCATGATTCGGGCTACCTTGTTGTTCGTCGTATGCTGAAAAAGAGATTGTAGAAAGCTGTGCACCGTATTCCAATACAGGATGCTCTATGGCTGGGATTCCTGTTGGCGTGAGTGCTTTTTTGTGTGCATCTTCATATATGCCTTTGAGCCTTTATTCTGAGGCATACCCAGGACCGACAATGAGAAAATTATTGGGTAGAGTGGATTGCAAAAGTTCCATCTTGCTGCCGAACATGACGGTTTTTATGCGCCCATGTCCGTATGCTCCAACAATGACCAATGCGTCATGGGGTACGGTATAGAGATTGGTTTCCAGATCATTGTTTTCAAAAAAGGCCCACGTGGCAGCACATGCGGCCAGGTCTTCCTGAAGACCTGCCTGTTCTACAACTGCCTTGTATTCGTCAAGATTTTTGCCATCGGCCTGGGTGAAAATTGTAAGTGGTTTCTGCGTTGAAACACTCATGGCCATGCCAACTTTGAGGGCGTTGATGGCATTGATTGAACCACCGAAAAATACGGTAATGTTTTTCCACTTTTTAAGCACTGTACTGGGAATGAGCACCGGAAAATGAGCTGAACGCAGAATATTGCGGACTTTGGGTCCTATAAGCCCCAGGCCGATTTTTGAGGTGATGTCGCTGACACTCCTGGGCAGGCACATGAATGTGTACGCTGTGGGGATGTCCGGAAGAGTGGATGCGGTTTGCTCGGTGGGTTGAAGAAAATGATAGCCTAGCTGTTTTTTTGCAAGAAGGGCTTCGGCGTGCTCCCTGGCTGTTTGGGGAGCGAAAAGATAGGATTGGTCCAGGTCGATTTGTATTACCTGCTGGTCAAAATACATGAGAAATTTTTTTTGTTTCGGGATATAGACGTCAATGTCCAGGGCGAGTTGTTCACAAAAATAAAGAGATTGCAGAAAAGTTTCTCGTCCCATGGGGGTATTGCGAAAAATATGAAAAAGTTTTGGGGTCATGGCCCTGTCCGTTGGTTGACGTGTGGCAAAAGTGGATATGCATATGTTTTTAATGCGTATTCATAGTCCTTTTTAGAAATATTCTCAATAATTCCATTTGACGTCATGTCTTGGGGGGTGCTACCTGCCTCACCATTGCGGGAAACCGCGTAGGTCAAGGTCACACGGCTGTTTAACGAACAACATTATTCAGGGAAACGAAGTCAGGAGTTTTGATCCATGTCCGATGACACACAAGCAGAAAAAACAACATCGTCTGATGAAAATTTTGCAGAACTATTTGAGCAGTATAGTGAAGGTGCCGGGGATAGTGTGCGTCTCGGTGATCAATTGCAGGGCACGGTTATCTCTATCGGCGAAAAAAGTGTTTTCGTAGATACCGGGACCAAAATAGATGGTG
>JAQVZR010000361.1 GCA_028708105.1 Desulfoplanes sp.
AATACCTGCTCCCCCCGGCCGCCGGAACCAAATTCCAGCCAGGTACAACCTGTAAGCCAGGGATGGTCCCGGCCAAACATTGCCAAAACAGCACGCACCAGATCCTGGTTGAACCACGACAGCTCCCGGGACACGGCACAGGGATCATCTCCCCCCTCAAGCCCCCGGCTGACCACGTCAATCCTTGCCCGCCGCACCTCACGGCGCTGCCCCCGTTTGATCAGGTCTTCAAGGGCATCCTGCCGCGAGACACCGGGCATATCCAAAAATCCACACATACCATTTGTACCGGGTTACCCATTCATGACACGAAAACTGTTGCTACTCCTCCAATCGTCCTTGCCTACCCGTTCATCCCTCTCTTTGATCCTTTTCCCGCACGTGACGGCTTCTCTTCCTATCCCGATTATGACCATATCACAAACAGCATTCATCCAGAGCACCTTCTGACGTATCTGCTATATTTTTTCTTAGCATGTTCCCAACGGTACATCACCAATGTCGATCGGTACTGATAAAAACATAAAAGGTTTCAAACAGATGCGTCTGACAGCGTCCACCGTTCACCAAATATACATGGCGCATCCTGCTCTACCATGTACAAGAAAATAGACAGACCATCATCTCTACAAGGAGGCTTCCCGTGGACGTCAATACACTGCGCAAAAAACAGCTCAATTTCGCCCTGGCTTTTGCTATCCCCTATTTTACATTCATCATTGCCCTCTACCTCCTTGTATACATCGGAAAGGATTGGATTATACACCAGAGTATAGCCGGTCTGCCCCTGCATTATGTTCTCGTCGGTCTCGTCATCTATCCCCTCACATGGATTATTTTCATCATCTATACCAGAGCGGCCAATGCCATGGAAAATCAGATGCAACACGAACAATCCAAGGAGTAGCATAATGGCAACTGTCTACCAGCTCCCCATAACCGCCATGATCCTCATCGGGGCCATGCTTGTTTTCACCGTGGTCACAACCTGGATGTTCCGGGTGCAGAAAACCGCGGCCGACTATTATCTGGCCGGACGAAAAGTACATTCCTTTATCAATGCATCGGCCATCTCCAGTGACTATCTAAGTGCGGCATCTTTCCTCGGCGTCGCCGGCATCGCTTTTTTGAACGGGTTTGACGGCATCATCTATGCGTTCGGTTTTTTTGTCGGCTATGTCGCCCTGCTTCTGTTTCTGGCCTCACCTCTGCGCAAATTCGGAAAGTACACCGTCCCGGATTTTGTTTCCGAACGTTTCCACTCCAAACACGCCCGGATATGGGGCATTGTCGGGGTTCTTTTTATTTCCATGTTCTATATGGCTCCGCAGATGCTCGGTGCAGGCAAGGTCATGGGTCTGCTCCTGGGGCTCAATTACAGGACGGCCATCGTGGTCATCGCCCTGATCATCACCCTCTATGTGACTGTGGGCGGGATGAAAGGGACCACCATCAACCAGCTGGTGCAATTCTGGATCATGTTCGGGTCCATGTTCCTGCTGGCGTTTATCCCCTTTATGGTCAAAGGATTCACCTACACGGAAATCACGTCCTTTATCCAGGGATTCAATGATCCGGACCCTGTATCCGGAACGATGTTCAACGGGAGCGCCTATCTCGAACCCGGCTACTGGCTGACCAGTCTCAAGGACACCCTATCCCTTCTTTTGGCCCTTATGTTCGGGACAGCAGGTCTGCCCCATATTCTGGTCAGATTCTACACAGCACCTGACGGCAAGGCGGCCCGCAAAACCGTTGTCTACGTGCTCCTGCTTATCGGCTGCTTCTACATTCTGTCCCCCTATGTGGGACATGTCATCCGCTATGTGCTCCTGCGCTCGAACGAACTGGGACTGAGTGCCCATCTGGCCGCCTGGCTGGCAGATGACGGCAAAAATTTGGCCGTACCCGTTGCTGGTTCCTATTTCGGCGGCCAGATCCTCCTGGGCCTGGTGGTGGCCGGTGCCTTTGCCGCCATCCTGTCCACCGTGGCCGGGCTGATCATCACCTGTGCCGGAGCCATCGGGCATGATCTGGTGGTCAACCTGATCAACCCCAACCTGCCGGAACGAACCCGCGTGCGCACGGCCAGGATAGCAGCCATGGGCGTCGGTCTTCTGGGCATCCCCCTCGGATTCGCCGCCGAAAAAATGCAGATCGCAGTCCTTGTGGGCCTGGCTTTTGCCATTGCCGCGTCCACCTTCTTCCCGGTCCTGGTCATGGGTATCTGGTGGCCGAATATGACCAAAAACGGGGCCATTGCCGGTCTGGCCACCGGGATCATCGGATCGTTCATCATGATCCTTGGCAAATCCATGATGCCGGTCATGCTCCAGTTCAAAAACCCGGGGGGATTCGTCATGCTGCTTTCCTTTGCAGCCATCTACGCTTTTTCCAAACTGGAGTACGCCCGCTGCGGAAAAACGGCCATTCCCCATGATGTCGATGAAGTCATGGCTGTGTTGCACGGGCCGGAACACTAGGAAAAAAGTCTAATGTTCACTATCGACTTTTTTTACCCCTAGGACATAGCCCTATGCCCCAGACACCAAAGGACCTGCACCCCACGTTTCTTCTTTCTTCCGGATGCCTCTTTGACCGTTCCCTTGCCGAGTGCGCGGCCATCTGCGTGGACGCCGGGTTTGACGGGATGGAGCTGATCCTTGCCCATACGGATATGCTCGACGTTCAGGAGCTACAACGCCAACTTGGAGAATGCAGAGTCATATCCATCCACGCCCCGTTCAGACGCTGGGCCC
>JAQVZR010000362.1 GCA_028708105.1 Desulfoplanes sp.
AAGTTAGAACGGCCTTTGTTTACAGCGAATGAGAAACGATTTCAAGCCTTTTGTGAATTTTTTATCAAAGTAATATCTAACCTCCTAATTAAATAGACTAATCATCAAAATAAACGATACTCTATCACAGAAATATAATACTAGAAATAAAGCAATCAAAGTGCCATTCCACCATAACCCACAACTATCTAGAATGTAAGAATTCCAGGATAAGCCGTCCCGCTTAACGTCCCTATTTTCACAATCGCAAAGGTCCAGACGTTAACATTCTGTAAAAAAACCTGACAAATCGGTTCAAGGACCTCCTCACATCAAAAAGGATCTGCGAAGGCGAATCCCTGCTTTTTTCCCGCTGGCTCCGCCGCGAGGTAGGCCAAGAACAAAAGGGTTGAGTTTCAGAGCCGAACCCAGTAATGCATGCAAGAGTTTTTTATAACAATCATTACTACCCGGGTATATACATATGAGTTATTCTGATCGACCCAAGAACATTTCGCTTTCCACAGAAATAGAACAGCTGGACGAAAAAATTGCATCTCTGCTCGCTCAGCGCACACGTCTGCTGGCCAAAGCCGCCGGGACACGCAGAAGAAAAAAAGTTTCACTTATTGATGACGTTCAGGAAAAAAATCTCTGGCATATCTGGGAACAGGCCTTTGAAACCGAAGGGTTAAACAAGGCTACCCTTAAAAAATTTTTTCTCCTCCTCAACAGCCTTGCGTATGCGCATGTTGAAAAAAAGAACGATGATGCAGGGTCAATGTGCATGTACCCACGTCGGCAACCAGTAGAAATCGACATCCAGGGACCTCGAGACACCCTGCAGACCCGCATTGCCATAGCATTGTCCACGGAATGCCCTTCTTCCTTTGAAATGCATCATTTCCAGACAAGTGAAATGAATGTCGAGCTCATCAAGGCCTTCAATCAAGCCGGAGCCGCCATGTCATGGGAACGCAAGGTCTTCAAGAATCAGGCAAACGCAACCATTGAACTGGATAACAAGGTCATTTTCTGCGGCAGTGATGTCTTCAATTTGTACCTGCTTCTTTGCCGCAGCCTGACTAAACCCGGACAGATTAAATTCAGCGGCACTTCGGCAACCAAGTTTCTTGACCTCAGGCCGCTCCAGAAACTACTGCCTCTACTCGGAGCTCGCCTGACAACCATTGATCCCCATTCAAACGGTCTTCCCGCACGCCTTGAATGCAGCGGGCACGCCCCTGAAGAGATAGAAATTCCCTGGGGAATCGATACGCTTTTTATTTTGGCACTCGCCGTCAATGCCCCCTTGTTCTCCAAAGGACTGCGCATGGTGTTGCAGGACGAAAAGCTGGCCCATAAAATATTCATGATCATCCGACCCATATTCGAACAGTTCACCCTTCCCATTGCCCAAAAAGACAATGTGATCACTATCCCATCCAAGGCCCCAGTATGCTCAGGCGGGAACATAGAAATTCCCATTGATCTATCCATGGGTGCCTATATGCTGACACTTCCTTTTTTCCGTGGCGGCCAGGCAAAACTGCAAGGACATTGGCCAGAAATCGCTCAAAAGGGGTCTTTCTTCGAAAGTCTCCTTTCTGAATTCGGAATATCCATGGAGGTCTCCAAGGACTGCGTAGAGACCAGGTGCGAAGGGAATACCGATGGAGTCTATGTGGATATTACCGACAAGAGCACCATGTTGCCCCTGGTAACAGCTCTCTGTCTGGGAACTTCTCACAATGCGACCATCCGTTTTGATCAGTTCACAGCCGACGTCGAACATGCCGAGAATTTTTTGACATTTCTTAATATTGACCATTCCATTAAAAAAGACCGCATCGATATCCGCCCGAAGAACTCAAATCTCAATCCACCTGACGGATCATGGGACAGCCCGACGCCCTTCTGGACATTGTCCTATGTTATGGCTTCTTTTGTTCTGCCAGGCATTTGTCTGTCCAACCCCGGAGAACTCACTTCTATCTGGCCGGATTTCTGGAATATATTCAACAACCTTCCTGCGCCACAGAAAGTTCTGCGTTCCCAACCAAAATCTCCGACAATGAATAAGGTCAACGATGAACAACCAAAACCTAAGCGCCGCAGAATCAAAACTAATTGAAGATCTTGAGGCGGAAATTGCCGCTTTTGAAGAAGAAAAAAAGACCGCAGCACGCAAGGTCCGGGAGCTTATGGCCAGCGAAGATCTGATCAACGGTGTGTATCACAACCAAGAAATCTTTATCCTCAAACAGGACCAATTACGCTTGAAAACCGAAATTATGTTCCGGACCAATAAGATCAATCGACTGCGTTTCACCTAACAGGTTCTGGCGGCCAAGCCCTTGTCGTCAGAACCTACGATGACGTCAGGGATTCTTTGAATCTTCTCACGCGACTTCCTTGATATTGCCTAGCATCTTGAACATGTCCGCGCTCTTCAATCTCATCAGTGCGGGGCAATGTTCAGCTAACTTCAACCCCCCTACTCCATGGCTCACAATATCACCCAAAAAATCATCGCCGCCCATCTGCTGGCTGGCGATATGACTCCCGGCAGTGAAATCTCTTTGCGCATTGACCAGACCCTGACCCAAGATGCCACGGGCACCATGGCGTATCTCCAGCTTGAGGCCATGCATATCGACCGGGTCAGAACCGAACTCTCGGTCAGCTATGTGGATCACAACACCCTCCAGATGGGGTTCAAAAATCCCGACGATCACAGATTTTTGCGCTCCATCGCCGCTAAGTACGGT
>JAQVZR010000363.1 GCA_028708105.1 Desulfoplanes sp.
GGCACGAAGGAACGCGAAGGGGGAAGAATCTGGGATAGATTGAGCTTTGTTTTATTGCTTTTCTTCGCGTTCCTTAGCGTTCTTTGCGGTGAAAAAAACTCAACCCCTCAAACGTGGTTTGGTTTAGAAGGCCAACGCAAAAACGACAAATCCAACATTCCACAATAAAAATTCTTATTTTACCAGGGAGTTGAAATACTCAGGCATCGTTGATTCAAAGGTCATTTTTTTGTTCACAAAAGCATAGGTAGTTTTGAAGAATTTTTATCTTGGCATGAGAGCTCAAGTATAAATACCAAGCCACATGGTTTCTGCCTCCTAGCCCCTCAACATCACCAAGACAAGAACTGTTTCGTGAATATTCCCGGAGACAACGAGAGGCCCCATGCAAACAACCGCTCCTTTCACATTTTCATGATACCCGAAGGAGACATAACCAGGAAGAACCAAAACTGTTATTGAACCTGAATCCAAGGGATACGGTCATAACACCGCAACTTTGTTAAAAAGTCTTGACTCCCCCTGACTCCTCGTCCAAATTCGTTATGCTAAAATTTTCCCGTAATTGTTTATAGGTATTCTTGGGGAAGACCATTGCGTTGCCGTTGCTGACAACTTCGTCAAAACGCCAATGTGCCTCTACCCCGCCTCCTTTTTGCCCGGGGTCCCCGACTGCCGGCAGAATCTATGATGAGACATCTTCATGCACAATCGTACCCGACGATCACGAACAACAGCATTAACGACTCTTTCTCCCCTGGCCAAAGAAGTACGTAAGGTCTCCGCTGAATTTTTGAGCCACAATCCTCACAGTCCCTTCCTCATAGCAGATCTTTGCGTAGGCTTGTTTGAATCTCTCGACGCTTTCTACGATCAAAATCCACCCCCTTGCGAGCTGGCCTGCGGCCCCGGATGCTCATTTTGCTGCTACAATCAGGTCCGGGCTACATTACCCGAAATCGTGACCATTGTCAGATATATCCAAAAAACCACGTCTGAATTTGAACGACAACTCTTAAGTCAGAACATCCAACGCCATAATCAACGGATCAGGGGGATATCCGATTTGGATATTCCAAGAGATTTGCCATGCGTCTTCCTTAAAAAATCCAGACGCTCCATCTACGAGGTACGCCCGTTTGCCTGCCGCGCCTGGCATGCTCTGAACCGATCAGACTGCCTACGGGCCTTTGAAGAAAAAAATCCCCTCGCTCCTGTGGAACAATATCCCGCAAGACGTCAGGCAGCTCTTGATTTTGTATGTGGCCTGACACGGGCTCTCGATCATGTGCGTCTCCCCAGCGGAGACATCATCCTTCCTCTGGGAATTGAAGCGGTCCTGCCCTTTTCCCTAGATCATCTTGAGCCCGGCTGGCTGCCTCTCTTTCAAATCCACAAACCCGGTAACTTTCCCAACACAGCCTAGTTTTTCGGCCATGTCTAAATTGTCCTTGGAATCATATGGATGCTTCGGGCATGGCTGACTGGCTCAAAGGTATGCCATGCAATGCGTAACACGAGAAACGTGTCTGAAGAAAAAAGTGCTCAGTGATCTTTACTGCTCGGAGGCATATAAAACCATGACTGGAATAACATACAGGAACATACACTATCACCTGATACAGGGAGATATTACCACGGCCGGTGTTGATGTTGTTGTCAACGCCGCCAATGCTCAATTGGCGGGAGGCGGAGGTGTGGACGGAGCCATTCATAGAGCCAGTGGACCTAAACTCCTTCAGGCCGGACGAAAGATTGTTCAGAAACACGGGCTTCTGCTTCCGGGGCAGGCAGTCATCACGCCGGGGTTCAACCTCAAAGCCCCGTATGTCATCCACACTGTCGGACCCGTTTGGCGTGGAGGAACACATGGCGAGGCAAAGCAACTTGCATCCTGTTATCGTTCCTGCCTGGACCTGGCAAAAACGTACAGGCTCAAAAGCATTGCCTTTTCGGCCATCAGTTGCGGGGTCTTCGGCTACCCCAAGGATGCTGCGGCAGCTGTTTCTCTCGCCGAACTTCTCAAACGTGGAGCGGACTCGGGTTTGTCCAGCATCTCTGTGTATCTTTTTTCCGCATCCATCTTCACAATATGGGCAACACAGTTTGCCCAACAAGCACACAAAGTCGGAGCAGAAGTTCCGTATCAACTGTAAAAAAAATATCACCGCCCCTGAAGATGTCCCTCCCTTACATCTTTACTCTTCGCATCCATATAGGTACGACCGCTTTTTTTTAACTCTCTTTACATCCGGACAATCATGCGTGTTTACGTGCTTCTCATCACCTCGGTTTTCATCTGGGGCGCGACCTGGATTTCAGGACGGGTTCTGGCCCAGGATATGGGGCCTTTTTCCGCCGCGTTTCTGCGTTTTTTTGCGGCCTCCATCTTCCTGTTTCTGTGGTCCTGTCGAATAAATAAAAAGCTGCCTTCTCTGAGGAAAGAAAATATTCAGGGCCTGGTAGTACTCGGGCTCAGCGGTGTCTTCTGTTACAATTTTTTCTTTTTTTCCGGTCTCCAGACCGTGGCTGCCGGCCGTGCTGCTTTGATTATTGCGAGTATTCCGGTGATCATCTGCCTGGCCTCGGCAGTCTTGTTCAAGGAAAAACTGACCCGAAAAAAAATCATTGGCAGTCTGCTCTCCCTTGCAGGCGTGTCTATCGTCCTGGCCAAGGGCAATCCCCTCAATCTGCTCCAGGCCCCTGTATCACAGGGTGATCTTATGATCCTGGGTTGCGTGGTCAGCT
>JAQVZR010000364.1 GCA_028708105.1 Desulfoplanes sp.
GACGCTCTTCCGATCTGGCCCGGGCACATGTGTTTTCATGGACCCATTGGTCACTAACATCTTTTTCATGTACATAAACCTGGTTGCGACCCATTTTCTGAAGACGGCAGAGATCACCGACATCAAAGGTTGCTCCTTTACGGAAGGCCGCTCCCTTGCTTTTGCCCGGTTCGATGCGGGTCATGTCGTGGACGATTTTTTTCCCCTGAGCCTTTTCGGAGGCAATGGTCCGTATTCCCTCGGGAATGGGGTAAATAACTGGAAAATATCTATTGTTCGTCGGTGAATATCTATTGTTCGTCGGTGAATATGGTGATTGTCCTTGGCATGCTCTACACATTGGACCATGCATGGCTGGATAGGCCTCCTTGCAGAGGGGGCATACGGCAATGGCCCCTTTGCTGCGTTTGACTAGCAGCTCCTTGCGTATCTGAATAGGTTTTACAGACAAAATATCCGGACCAGCCATGCCGATTTCGTGACGCAGGAGAGATGAGTCCTGATCTTTTTTGGGTTTGCGTTTCAGGTACCAGGTGTAGATCTCCGAATCAGGATCGATTTTGCCCAGATCCATCCACACGCGAACCCCTTCTCCGGTACATTTATCATAGAGACTCATGGCATACACGCCGAAATCTTCAACGCGCATCCATCCGTTGCCGTTGGTGCAGGGGGTGAGCATCTGGATGGCGTCGGGCAAACACCAGGACGTCTCGGAAATGGCCTCATACAGTGTGCCTTCCGGCATGTGGTGCATTGCTTCGGCAACCATGTAGCCACCGATAAGCAGGCCCGGTGCGGGATAATTGTGGAACATGGTTGCCATCTCAATGAATTCTTCAAAGGTATGTGTGCCGATGTTTTTGTAAGAAAAACGATTTTTACGGGCACTGCAGGGGAACACATTGGGAGATGTTGAAAGATTCATGTGTGCTACTCCTTGAAGATTTAGTCTGTTTGGAAATGGAATATGGAAACGGTGGATACTTGGTTCGTTCTTGATCAGAAAAGGGGAATCCTCGCATTGTTGTTTTGTTCTATGCAAAGTCTGATACTTGGGCTGAAGACCTATCGAAAGAATCGGTGAAAATTTTATATACCAACAAGGGCATAAGTACAATATCAAATATAATAAGCTAGTGTCAAAAACACAGCGGATCAATGTGTTTTTTTCCAATATTTTACCCGTTTTAGATGGCTATACAGATCCTTTTTTGTAGTATAGCCCGATAAATATTTCTGCATTATTAATTATAAAAATTTATATCCAAAGATTTCAGCGTAAAAATGATACAATTCTTAGGTGTGGAGATGAGTCGTTGGTGCAGGGACTGTCGGGGTTTGGAGGCGGGATGGTTTATCGTGTTTTTGTTTATGCTTGATGACAACTACTTTTTATGCATAGCAAGACATATGTTTGATGCTTTTTTAGAAAAAGGTATGCTTTTAAACCGGACAAAACTACACAAAGGTACTCTGTTTGTCTTTGTGTAGTTTTGTTTGAGCAGAGTGAAATCAGACGTGGTGTGAGGAAATTTTTCAAGGATGAAATGGTAGGATGTAGCTATCTGCTATGTAAGTGAATTCCACAGCGTCGAGGCTAACGGCATATAGCCTTTTTCCTGGGCTCGCATATCCAGAGAGACCATGCCCAGAGCGGCTACTTCCATGTTCACGGGATCTGTGCGTTCCCGCAGGTCCGTGGTCAGGAGATAGGATTTACATGCGTGGCATTCATCCACCCGTTCCTTGGCTTTGGCGGGACTGTTTTTGTCGAAAAAATAGTCATGTTGGGTGTGGTCGCTGTCGTTGCATTTGGGGCAGGTATGGCGGTCAAAACGCCATTCGTGACCACATGTTGCGCATTGCAGCCACCGTTTTCCACCTTCGCCGATCAGACCTGCAATGGCGGCATAGGAACCGCATATGGGGCAATATCCATGCAGCCACTGCTGCCCTGCGATGAGATGGGCAAGGGATGCAGATTGCATTTCCATGAAGGGTTTGGCCAACTGGCCTATGATAAAATTGAAAATGTCCGGAGTGGTGCCTGTGGATGCGGCGGTTTTTTCAAGTACCAGGGGCGTGCCTCCTACAAAAGCCTGGACGCATTCACGGGGATTGATGGAATCATCTGCAAAACCTTGTGCAATTTTCTGGATATCTCCTTTAATGCCTATAAATGCGGTCTCCATGGGGGGCAGAAGTTTTTGAGCTGCCCGTTTGAAGTCTTCATGAAAATCAATGAGTCCGATATCTGTGAGCAGTGGTTCGCCCTGGGCAAAACGATTGGTATTCAGATGGAGAGACTGGTCTTCCAATTCTTCGGGAAGTGAACATGTTTCTTTGAAA
The DNA here is from genome assembly GCA_028708105.1 of Desulfoplanes sp. GTDB lineage: Bacteria > Desulfobacterota > Desulfovibrionia > Desulfovibrionales > Desulfomicrobiaceae > Desulfoplanes. Next base: position 2,353 of record JAQVZR010000364.1, read on the forward strand.
GCGGCTTTTGCCACAAGTAACGGCCCAAAACAGTTCACCATGTTTTCCAATTCCGGCTTGTCCAGCATCAGGGTATCCAGCGCTTTTTGTACGCCCTTTGCTGAGTTGTCATGTCGTATACGTTCTTTGTCCATGAAAGTGATCCTTTGCAGTATGTTGTGCAACCAGTTGATTTTTTGGCGTTTTTGGTATGTGCATCTTTGTTTTTTGCAGTTTTGGCAAGAAAGGCTGCTTCACGCATTGTGGAGCAGCCTTTCTGTTGTTTGGTTCTAACGATGATCAAAGGTTATGCTTTTTGAGGTGCGCTCGTGCGGGGTGTAAGTTTTGCAAAAAACTCTTTCCTGCTCAAGGGACCCGGAACGTGTCCTGCGTCGGCCATGACAAAGGGGGCA
>JAQVZR010000365.1 GCA_028708105.1 Desulfoplanes sp.
GGCCGACATGAACAAGACGGACCGCGATCCCGAAGGAACGGGATGCGTGTGGATCAAATTTCTTATAGCCCAAAAACGGGGAGAATGGGACACGAGCAACGCCATTCTCGAAAGTCAGCATATATGGATTTGTCCATGGCCACAGATCTCAACACCCACGTCCGAGATACTTCGGGGGGAAGGATAAAACCAACCCAAGATCTCAAATTTTTCCCGCCATGCCTCTCTGTGCCCTTTGACAACCCAATAAAAAAGATCGCCCTCTATTCCGGACGATCTTTTTTTATGCGGCACACCCCAACATCCAGTTAATCGGTTTTGAGGCGAAGCATCAACGTCCCCTGCGCCTGACGGGCCAGAATATCTTCGGCCTCCCGCACCAGAGCATAGGCATTGGGCGGGACCACCATGGGATCAACATCGGCCTGGATCTGCACATCAACGGTGCGGCAGGGAATATCCGCGAGCAATCCCGACGCTGAAGGCAGACACATGGTTTTCACCGCAACAAAGCCCCCCTTGGCCACGGGAACCCTCAACGTTGCCGCCGGCGGAATGACAATGTCTTTGACCGTTGCCGGCAGATGCACACGGACCCGGATGGAAGCATAGGTACCTTCGTCCCGATACAGGGGATTCACCCTGCTCTCACCATCCACTCCGGCCAATCCCTTGATCATTCCCGGAAGATCCAGATACAAAAATTCGCCCTGCCGGGTTCCGAATTTTTTCGCAAATACCGTCAAGGTCTCCCTGCCGGGATAGGCCTCAAAATCCTTTGAATACGTGATAAGCTGTGCATTAAGGCTGATACCGGATGCCTGTTCCAACTGGTATCTTCTAGCCGCTTCCGGAGACATTTCAGCCAACATTTTGTGCCGGGAAGAGTATGCTGCACCCCACAAGGTATGGATCAGAGAAATCCTGGCATCACCATTTTCCTGCAGTGTGATATCGTACGCAAATCCGTCACGATCAGTCATCTCCTTGGCAGCTCTGATAATCTCCACCTCTCCCGCGGGCAGAACAAGACCGGGCAGAGCATGGTGCGGGGTCGTCCCAAGACGCGCATATTCATCGGTATCGTTCAGGTACAGTTCCTGGTCCCCGACCTTCACCCGGACAAGCACATCGCCCAGCCAGCCCGGCGACACAAAACTGCGCATAAGCCCCTGCAACTCAACCACTGCAGGGGCATCTCCGGCGACCACAAATCGGGGCTCAAAACCTACGGCCCTGAGCATGGCATACAACAGGATGGCCGTATCTGCCGAATTTCCGTACCCGTCTTCCAGCGTCGTATCCGCGGTTGACAGATTGTTCCAGGGACCGTCGTTAAGGTCCGGTCCGGTCTGGGTAATATTTTTGGCCACAAAATCCCGGATAACCCGAATTTTTTCCAGATCTCCTGACACACCGGAAACAAGACGGCGGGCCTCTTTAGCCGTCATCTCTCCAGCCGCAGCAGCCGTAAAAAAATGACCAGACATCATCTGGGCATATCCCTTCCAGGTTCCGGAAGTCATGGCCACTGAGGGCAGATACGTGTATCCAGGGGGCAAATTCTTCTCCTGCACAACGGGTCGCACCCTACGCGCGCTGAATGCGTATTCCACTCTGCCATCCTTCACTGTCCTGTCGGCAGTTATGACCTTTTCGGATTTCCGAACCCACATCTTTTCCAGCCCCCATCCCTGGTCAGATTTCAAAACCCGAACAGCAAGATCCCGAGGGACACGGATCAGCACATCCTCACGAACCACCGGATATTCAGAGGCCATGGTTTCAAGCATGGAGAAAAAAGGCTGGTCTTTCAGACTGCGTTCAATGGTATATTCAAGGACACTGCCCTGCTCCACTCCGGGCAGATTCGCCACCAGAGTCTTGGCCGCCGGGTACCTGGGAGCTTTCCCGACCCAGGGGGCATCCATACGGTTGATCTCCTGGGGCTCAATGGTCCGCACAGCCCCGTCCAAAGCCGTGACAGAGGCATTGACGATACGCACATTTTCCCAGACCGGTGTATAATCAATACTGATTTCGCTGTTTTCCTTTTTGCCCGCATAGGTCAAAATTTTCTTGCGCACATGTTCTCTGGCCACCCAGGTATGGTCATCCTGCACCTCATACGTCACATCCCTGCTCAGGATGACCGCATCGGCGGTAAAAGAGGCATACCAGGAAGCGTCATCCTGTACTTGGGCTCGGGCGGCAAAAATACATTCCCCCCGTTGCTGCTGTTCTCTTTTGACCAGAGCATGCTTAAGGTTCACATACTCTTTGGGACTGTATTCGGGAAGATTCAGCGTAAACAGACGTCTGGCAGTAAGCTGGTTATCTTTGATCTCAAAAGATTGCTCAAAAGACATTTCCCGGGAATGCCAGACCACTGGAGCAGGACTGCTGACCAGCTGACCCACCCCCTGACCGAGATCCAGCACAAACGTCTCTTCAACCCCGCAGGCATACTGAGAAAACAGAGGATAGCGTCTGGTTTCTAGTCCCATCTTATCAATGAGCATCCGGGCGATACCTATATTTTCCCCCATGGGGGGCACAGGCAACATGACCACCGGATCGGTGCCTGCAAGGGGATGGGGCACCTGAAAATCAAGATGTACCTCCAGGGGGACCGAGGTATCCATACTATTTTCAGGCAGAACCTTTATCTTCTGGAGTACCGCTCCGGGGAAGGCTTCCTTGAGGGCGCCTTCAAAATAGGCTCGCTGCTTTTCCTGGGGG
>JAQVZR010000366.1 GCA_028708105.1 Desulfoplanes sp.
CCGTATCGTTCTCTCATGTCTGGTGGGGGCGTGCATGGGTGTGGCCGGGACCGTCTTCCAAGGAATTCTGCGTAACCCTTTGGCTGATCCCTTCACTCTGGGGGTTTCAAGCGGGGCGGCATTTGGTGCCACTCTGGTTATCTATCTGGGGCTTTCCCAAACCTTTTTTGGACTCAGCCTTCTCCCTGTAGCCGGGCTTGTCGGTTCTCTGGGGGCTCTGGCCGTGGTTATTGCCCTGGGTAGGATTAACGGCGAACTCAGGCGCGAAACCCTCATCCTGGCCGGGATCGTGGTGGCCACCTTTCTAGCGGCCCTCATTTCTCTGCTCAAGGCCATGGACGAAGAAGCCGTCAGCGCCATGGTTTTCTGGATCATGGGCAGTTTTCAAGGCAGGGGATGGAGCCATGTGGGCATGCTCATCCCCTACATGATCCTGGGGTTCGGACTGATCTTCCGCTATTCCCGGGAACTGGACATCCTTTGTCTGGGTGATTTGCAGGCCCGACATCTGGGTGTTGATGTCGGGCGGGTGCGCATCATGCTCCTTCTCGGAGCCAGCCTCATGACCGGAGCGGCCGTAGCCGTTTCTGGGATTATCGGCTTTGTGGGCCTTGTGGTCCCTCATTTCGTCCGAATGCTCCAAGGTTCGGAACACCGGCCATTGCTGATTATGTCCGGTCTGGGCGGCGGTCTGCTCCTGCTCTGGTCGGATGTGCTGGCCAGAACCATCCTCCCGGACGGGGTTGAACTTCCTGTGGGGGTGATCACTGCCCTTCTGGGAGGTCCCTTTTTTTGTCTGCTGCTCAAAGGCAAAGGGCATGGGGGCTTCAAATGATCCGGGTAAACGGACTTTCCTGCGCCTACGGGAAAAAAACAGCTCTGCACTCCATTGATCTCCACGTCCGGCATGGCGAAATGGTCGGGGTCCTGGGTCCCAATGGGAGCGGGAAGACGACACTCCTGCGGGCCATCTCCGGCACCCTGCCTCTGGTTTCGGGAGAAATACGCCTAGACGGCCACGTCCTGAGCGGACTCAAACCCAAGGAAAAGGCCGTAATCATGGCCTGCGTTCCCCAGAAACTGGAAGCTGTCTTTGATATGCAGGTCACCTCTCTCGTGCGTATGGGCCGATACCCCTATGTCTCTTTTTTCAAAGGCTATACACCGGAAGATGACCAGGCCGTTCACTGGGCCCTGGAAAAAACCAATACTCTGCACCTGCGAGACAGGTATGCCAACCAGCTCTCTGGCGGAGAATTGCAGCGGGTACTCATCGCCCGGGCCCTGGCTCAGAAAACGCCCCTGCTTCTCCTGGACGAGGCCGCTTCGGGTCTGGACGCCGGAGCCCAGGCCGAAATCTACGACCTGCTTAAAGCACTGAACCGCGAAGGTATGACTATTGTCAGCGCCATCCATAATCTCAATCTTGCGGCGTTATATTGTGACCGTCTCATTTTTATTCAGGACGGCACCCTTGTTTTAGACGGCCCAACGACACAGGTGTTTACCCAAACCCATTTATCAAGGATATACCATGCCCATATCACGGTTTTTCCACACCCCACGACCCAAACGCCTCAATGCGTTCTGGTTCCTGGGTCTGCTGCTCCCGCTCCTACTGACGGATAATGCAGAGGCCGTTTCCATAACCGACGATTTCGGTACCGTCATCCAACTCAAACAACCGGCCCGGCGGATCATCTGCCTGTACGGAGCCATGAACGAAATTCTGGAAACCATGGGGCTTTCCGAACGCATCATCGCCAGGACCAATGCCGATGATTTTTCTGCCACCATCAGGACAAAACCATCCATCGGAACCCACATGCGGCCCAATGTGGAACTGGTGGTGGGGTTACGCCCGGATCTGATTCTGCAGATGGCAGGACGCAAAGGGGTTTCCGAACCCTTAAACGCCCTTGAGCAACACGGTATCCCCACGGCTCTGTTCCGGGTGGAAACCATGGACGAACTCTATGCCATGATAACCCGCATGGGCATCATCACCGGAGCATCGGACCAAGCGAATAATCTTGTCCGTTCCATGCAGGAGCGCGTCAGCCGGGTGCAGAAAAAACTGGGGCCACATCCCATCAGACCCAAGGTGTTCTTTGAGGTCAGATACCCCAATCTGCTGGCCGCAGGGCAGCATTCCATTGTCTCGGAGATCATCTCTCTGGCAGGGGGAACCAATGGTGTCCCCCAGGACAAAAAGCTGGTTCGTCTGTCTGAAGAAGAACTGCTGAATATGAACCCGGATGTGTACGTATTGCAAAAGGGGCCCATGAATCCTAATCCGGTGCTTCCCAAAAAACGGCCGCATTTCAGAACCCTTCAGGCCGTGAAAACAGACAGGGTTCTGGTCGTGGACGAACATCTTTTTTCCAGGCCTGGGCCTGAAACCGTAACAGCGATTGAAATGCTGGCAGAATATCTGCACCCGGGACAATAATCTGAACCTGCACCTTTTTCCCCTAACATTTTTGCACGAGATAGATATGAATGCATTAGGAACATTATACGGCATAGGCGTTGGCCCGGGCGATCCCGATCTGCTGACCATGGCCGCGGTCAAGAAACTTGCCCAGGTGGACGTCATCCTTGCGGCCTCTTCCTCCAAAAACGAGTATTCTCTGGCCCTGGGTATTGCCAAACCCCATCTCCCCGAAAATATCCGGGTGGTCATGCTCAAATTCCCCATGACCAAAGACAAGCAGGCCCTTGCTGACGCATG
>JAQVZR010000367.1 GCA_028708105.1 Desulfoplanes sp.
AGCGGAAAATTGAGGAGCAGAATACCCTTATTGCCGCAGCAGCCCAGGATGCCCATAATATTTCCGGGAAGGTGGCTACCGCAGCCGAAGAACTCGCCGATCAGGTGACCCAGGCCAGTAAAGGAGCTGACGAACAACGGTCCCGGGTTACAGAGATGGCCACTGCTGTGGAACAGATGAATGCCACAGTTATGGATGTAGCTCGGAATGCCTCGGAAGCGGCGTCCAATACTGATCAGACAAAAGAACAGGCTCAGAAAGGTATGCAGGATCTCACCTTGGCCATTGATGCCATAGGGATGGTGCAAAAACGTGTGCATCAAATGAAGATCCATATGGACAATCTTGGTCTTAAGTCTGATGAAATCGGTAAAATCATAGGTGTGATCAACGATATTGCCGATCAGACCAATCTGTTGGCCTTGAATGCGGCCATTGAAGCTGCCCGTGCGGGGGATGCCGGCCGAGGTTTTGCGGTCGTAGCCGATGAGGTGCGCAAACTTGCGGAAAAGACCATGTCCGCGACGAAAGAAGTCGCTTCGGTTGTTCATGGTATCCAGAGCTGTACCAAAACAAGTTCGAATGAAATGGACAAGGCCAATGATGAAGTGGAGAAAACCGCACGGCTGGGAAAACAGGCCGGGGATTCTCTGGGGCAGATTGTCGTTTTGGTAGATGCTTCGGCCGACCAGGTCCGGGCTATTGCCACGGCCGCGGAAGAACAATCGGTTTCTTCCGAACAAATCGCCAAGTCCGCGGAAGAGGTTAACAGCATAGCTTCGGAAACGGCTCAGGTTATGAATGAATCCTCTACTGCGGTGAGCAGTCTGTCGCAGTTGGCAGCCGATCTTAACGCGATTATTGAAAAGATGCGCGGCTAGAAAACAGCTGAAGACATTGGTAGAATGTATTTTTATTCCCTTGAACCCCTGGAACGGTTCAAGGGAATTTTGTTTTGGTGGCGGTTCCTTCTTGAACGGTAGGAATGACTGGGGTAGCGTTGGGTTGTCGTTTTCGGCTGGAAAAAGGTGGCCGCAGACAGTGTGCCGTCCGTATGCAGGCAAAATGTTCCGGTGTCCCTCATGGTCAACAGATGTTCAATGGTTCCGGGGGGGCGATGCACGGTCATCCTTTTTTGGGCCATCCCAAGCGGAATTAGGGGTATCCTTGTAGTCTCACTCTCGGCCGTTGATTGTTTGCAGGCATATACTAAGGAGAATAGGGTATGATATCACGAAAAGAAGCTCTGGAACTTTTGCACGCACATCTCCCTGAACCCAATCTTATCAAACACAGCCTGGAATCTGAAGCCGTGCTCCGGGCTTTGGCCAGGGACCAAGGACAGGATGAGGACCTTTGGGGGCTGACAGGGCTCCTGCACGATCTTGATTATTCCAACATCGGTGATGCAACGGAAAAACACGGGCTGGTAGGGGCGCAGATGCTTGAAGGCAAGCTGCCCGAAGAAGCTCTGCACGCCATCCGGGCACATAACGGGGAGATGACCGGGGTCATTCCGGAAACAACGTTTGATTTTGCTCTCAGGTGCGGCGAGACCGTGACCGGACTCGTGCATACGGCCGCTCTGGTCAGACCTACGCGTATGGAAGGAATGACAGCCAAAAGTCTGAAAAAGAAGATGAAGGACAAGGCTTTTGCCGCTTCCGTCAACCGGGATAATATCAAGGAATGCGACAAGATCGGTCTGGAACTGGGGGCTTTTTTGACCCTGTCCATTGGGGCTATTGCAGACATCGCCGATCAGGTCGGTCTGGTAGTCGAGGGCTGAAATCATGGAAACCGGATGCAGGACATTTTTGAGCAACCGTCTTGAAAAGCTAGTGGATCGTCTGGCCGAGGTCATCGGTCATCCCCTGGACGATCCCTTTGAGCCGGAATGTGTCATTGTCCAGAGTCAGGGCATGGCCCGGTATCTTGCTCTGGAATTGGCCGCACGCTGGAACATTTGCGCCAACATGAGCTTCAGATTTCCGGTGGTCTTTTTTTATGACCTGTTCCGGTTCCTGCTTCCGGATACGCCCAAAGACTATCCCTTTGCCAAGGAGAATATGGTCTGGGAACTTATGAATATCCTGCCCGGTTTTGCCAAAAATCCAGAGGGTGGGGCGGTCGCCGGCTATCTGAACGACGGACAGGATCTTAAACGTTATCAGCTGGCCGAAAAAATTGCCTACCATTTTGACCAGTATCTTATTTTCCGACCGGACATGATCCGGGCGTGGGAACGGGGTGAAACCTGCCTGCCCGGCAACGAGCACGAGTTTTGGCAGTCGTCCCTGTGGCGGGAACTGGCCGTCCGGATCGGGACCGATGGACACCGCACCGCGCTGACTGAAAGGTTCCTGGGTGCCCTGGCCGGGATGCAAGCTTTGCCCGGAAGGTTTCCCAAAAGGATTTCTGTATTCGGGATTTCGAGTCTTCCCCCTATGTATCTGGGTATTCTCAATGCTCTGGGACGTCATGTTCCCGTGAACAATTACCTCCTTAGTCCGTGCAGCGAATACTGGGCGGATATTGTTTCCCTGAAGGAAAAAGCGCGTCTCGCAGTCAAACATGGATTTGATGAGGATGCCGAACATCTGGAAACAGGGAACGACCTGCTTGCCTCTCTCGGACGGTTGGGCCGGGATTTTCAGGATTTGCTCATCACCAACGGGATGCTGGAACAGGATACCCAGGTGTTTGTGCCACCCGGGGACGATTCTCTTCTGC
>JAQVZR010000368.1 GCA_028708105.1 Desulfoplanes sp.
GGAGGTGAACAGAAGGTGTTTCCAGAACGCGGGGAGTTCCTTTTCGACAAAGCCGAGTGCTTCCTGGGTTTCATTAGTAAAGGATTGAGATTTTTCAAGGGCTTTGAGCAGTGCGTCTTGTTGCTTCTGCAGCTGGTGGGTTGCGAGGCTGAGGGATTTTTTGCGCCCTTGAAGCGAACGTTGAAGGGGTTCCGGAAGGTCTTTGGTCCACTCCTGGCCTGTTTCAGTGGCTAGAAGAGCTATTTTTTCCTGTCTGGTTCCGAGTTCTTTGTGGAGTGATTCTGCAGGGCCGCGTATGATCTTGGCCTGTTTGTACAGGGTGCGCAGGTCTTGCAGAATTCCCCGTGTTTCATACGGTCTGCCTTTGACGATTTTGGCCATTCCCTTGATACGGAGCAGGTCTTGTTTTAAGAGCACTGTTTTTTGATCCAGGGTTGCTAGGGTTGTCGTAACGTTGGCCGAAATGTTTTTTTGTTCAGTGATAATATCCTGGATTTCTGCAAGGGTTGCGTCAAAATAGGCCGTAAGTCTGGTCTCTTCCAGGGCTGTGTCTGGATCGGAGGGGTGGGGCTCTGCCCCCTTTTGGGCCGAGACACCAGGGCAGGCAGCCATAAAAATGAAAAGGAGTATGCAGGCTAATTTCGATGACAATGTGATCATTGGAGTGGACATAACTGTACCCGAAAAAAAGATAGAGACTGCCTTGCGTTACGCTATACATTACAGACGGTTACGCTGATGGCGGAAAAGAGGGAGCACCGGTGTAGAGGCACGGTGCATCCCCTTTGTGACGCGTGGGTTATTTTTTACAGCGACGGCGTTTTCTGCCGTTGGATTCTGCCAGCATTGCTAATTCTGCCAGCCTGTCATCCACTGCCGCATAAATGGAATCTTTGGAGAATCGACCGTTTTTGAGGCGTTTTCCCACCTTGACACCGGTCAGGATTTCCATGGCCTGTTCAATGGTTTCCACCGGATGGATGTGAAAGATGCCTTGCTCGACGGCCTCGACGACTTCATCTTTAAGCATGAGGTGGATGACATTGTCCTGGGGGATAAGCACTCCTTGGTCACCGGTGAGCCCCCTCCTTTTGCAGACATTGAAGAAGCCTTCGATTTTTCGGCTTACTTCGCCCACGGCCATGATGGCACCTGATTGGCTAAGGGCCCCGGTAAAGGCCAGGTTGAGGCGGATGGAGATATTAGACAGCGCCGAGAGCAGTGCCGCCAGCTCGGCCCCGGAGGCAGAGTCACCGTCCACCTCGGCGTAACTTTGTTCAAAACACAAACTTCCAGCCAAGACCAGGGGCTTGTCCTGGGCAAAGAGCTCAATGAGATAATTTTTAAGAATCATCATCCCCTTGGTATGGATGGGGCCGCCAAGCTCGGCTTCTCGTTCCAGGTCGAGGATACCTCCGTGCCCAACGCCAACCGTACATGAAATTTCATGGGGCAGGCCCAGAACATAATCGCTGACCTGGCTTACAGACAGACCGTTGGCTCGTCCCGTGGCCCGCCCCTGGGTTTTGACCTTGATGACTGTCCGATCGTATTCGTGCAGAAATTCCTCTTCATACAGGTTGAGTCGGTAGTCCCGCTGTTCCAGGGTTGTGTTGACCATTTCTCGGGTTACGGAGGCCTTAGACTGCATGGAGCACAGGGCATCCGCTTCGATCATGACTTCTCGGATCAGGGAAAAATACAACGAAAGTTTCTGTTGATCCTGCGCCAGACGGGAAGAGTGATCCACCAGCCGTGCCAGGGCCTCTCTGGTAAAAGGGTGCAGTTCGCTTTCTTTGATGATGTTGCGCAGGGCCTGTACATAGGCCGGGATGGTATCCGGTGTCCTGAAGACGGTTTCCTGGATGTGGGCCTTGAGTTTAAAATATTTACGGAACCGTTCGTCCTGCTCGAGAAGGACGTCGTACATTTCGTCGTCCCCGATGAGGATAATTTTAAGGTCCAGGGGGATGGGTTCGGGTTCGATGGTCTTGGTTCGGGTGATATCATAGTGATCCGTAGGGTCTTCAATCCGGGACTGGGCGAATTTGAGGCAGCGCAGCAGACCTTCCCAGGAAATCGGATGTGCCAGCAGATCAGTGACATATAGAACCAGATAGCCACCATTGGCTCGATGGATGCTGCCCGCCTTGATGAGACTGAAGTCTGTGTAATAGGTTCCCCACTCGGTCTCGCGTTCAATGCAGCCAAGAAGATTGAAGAATCCGGGATTATTTTCCAGTATGATCGGAGCGCCTTCCTGTTCGGCATTGTCTACAAAAAGGTTGATGTCATAGCGCAGAAAAAAGCCGTCTGTGGAACCCGGTGCCTCGGGACTCTGTTCAGGAGCTGCGGACTTGTCCTGTTCCCGGAAGACATCCAAATTTTCTTCAATATCCTTTTTTAATTCATGTAGATAGAAAATGATATTAGCATTCGATGCGTAGGTTGCCTCCAGCTTGTCCAGGGTTTTATTGGCCACCTTTTGGACAATTTCCCGATCCAGTCGTTTCTCCTGTTCCTTGAAATCTTGTTCTTCCCGGTTGATCCGTCGCGAGAGTCCAAGAACCGTATCCATGATACCGGAGCTTTGCGCTTTGAGTTTTTTACGCTGACGAAGATCCAGACGTTCATATTCTTCCGGAGAGAGGACCATGCCTTCGATAAGCGGATACAGAGAGAGGGACCCGTCTTCGTCGGCATTGAGACTGAAACCCTGATC
>JAQVZR010000369.1 GCA_028708105.1 Desulfoplanes sp.
GTGCGATGCCTCGTAGCCCACATCGGCCATGATCAGGATTTCTTCCAATTCCTCCCAGAAGGCTTCGTCATAGGAACCGGTTATGCTCAACAGCTGATCGATGCGTTTGGAGAGCTGTTCCCTTGTTTTATTCAACCCATTGGAAAGCTTGAGAAAAAGCCGGCTCTGTTCGTCTTCTTCGTCCTCAAGATCAAGGGCTAGGGCCAGTCGGTACTGGAGTTCGGAACGGAATTCTTCCACCCGTTCGTAATCCATGTCTTCCAGCCAGAGCTCAAAGCGGCGTACGAAATCTTCGGCTTCGGCCTTGGGGACTTCCAACTGCTCCAGAAGAAAATAAAGCCGTTCCCACAGGACATCGCCCCGCCTGCTTATTCCCGTAAGAAGATGTTCCAGCCAGATGCTTAATTTGGGTTCGGCGTGTTCCAGGGCATGCAGCAGATCTGTCTGCCAGACCGGGCGCTGCACGGCACGGGGCTTTTCCTGGGTATAGGTGTCCGGCAGGGGGACGGTGGACGCCGGTTTTTCCTGGTCCGGGACGGAAGGTTGTTCGATGCTGGGGGCCGGGGGTTCTTTTTGGGTCCCTAACAGCTTGCGAAACAGCGACAGTTTCTCAGGTTTCTGGATTGGTTGTTCAGTTCGGGGGGCAGGCTCAGCGGAGACAATTTCCAGGGGAGCTGGTATCGCGGTCACAGGAGGTTGTTCCAGCTCTGTTTCAGGAGCCTTTTCCGCCTTGGAAGGTAACGGCTGCTGAGCTGTCTCTTCTTTGTTCCAAATTTTTTTGATTTTTGAAAAAAAACCCATGTATGCTCCTTTGGATTGAGTAGATATAGAGTGCATCGTGGAGTAGGGACACGACGCGCCGTACCCCTTGTAACAGGCCCACTATATGGATGTCTAAATATTTGTTGTCGATGTGCAGGGGAGACGGGCTGCTCGCCCCTGGTGCAGCGCTGGGCATGTCGGGGCGGATCAACCCGTCTCCCCTGCGGAAAAGACACTATCTTCCCAGATTGTGTCCGTGAGCAATGTCGGTTCAGCTGCCTGCTCAGAAAGGCATCGTCAAGGGGCGCCACGTGTCTGCACTCATGGTCCGGCACGCTTGATTTTTGTTGTGTTCAATCCTGTTCGTGGAAAATCATTTTGTCCCAGAGGATTTTGCCTTGCCCTTTTTTATTACTGCGCAAAAGAACGTAGAATGCCCCTGCGCCCCCATGTTTTGGTTGGGCGGTACAAAAAGCAAGAATGATGCGCTTCAAGGGATACTGGGTCAGCCATGCTTGTACTCCCTGGCGGAGGATGCCCCTGCCCAGGGGGGAGTTTTTGCCCCTGCCGGGAATGAGCAGCACACATCGTTTCCCCTGCAGGTAGTGTTCTTTCATGAAATCGAGCAGCGCCATTTGGGCCTGGTCTGCACTCAGACCGTGCAGGTCGAGATGAGCGTCAATGCTGAATCCGCCGGCCTTGAGTTTTCGAAAAATTTTGGGGTCTAATCCTCTGATGCGGCCCACGCTGTACTCATGGGTGCTTTCAAGATCAAACTCAATATTTTTTTCCAGAAGATCTGAAAATGTATCTTTTTTCAGGGAGACTGAACTTTTTTGAACCGGTGGTGCTGCAGACGGAATCTCCCGTCCTTTCCCCTTGAGCGGCGCGACGCCCTGCATGGCTCGGACAAAAAAAAGTTCCTCAGGTTCTTCTTGGAGGGCCTGCTGGTTTTCTTTTTTCTGGGCGAGCGTTGTGTCTGCCATCTTTTTGAAATAGTTATGCATGGACTCCTTCCCGGACGAGAATATCCATGACCTCGTCCACGGTGTCCACGATATGGAAAAGGACGAAATCCTGTTTTTTGATATAGCCGGATGTGAGCAGAGAGTTGGTAAACCAGTCTAGGAGTCCCTGCCAAAAGGAGCGCCCTACGAGAATCAGGGGGCAGGGTTTGATCCGCCGTGTCTGCATAAGGACCAGGGCTTCACTGAATTCGTCCAGCGTTCCAAAACCGCCGGGCATGATCACATAGGCCTTGGCAAATTTGACGAACATGACCTTGCGCACAAAAAAATATCTGAAGTCGCATTTGATATCCACATAGGGGTTGCTCTGCTGTTCAAAAGGCAGGTGGATATGTAGTCCCACAGATGTCCCTTGGGCATCTCTGGCACCTTTGTTGGCTGCCTCCATAATACCCGGGCCGCCTCCGGAGATGATGGCGTAGTTATGCCCTGCAATTTTTTTGGCCAGTTCATAGGTCAGGGCATAGGAGGGATCTTCTCTGGGCACTCTGGCCGAGCCGAAGATGGATACGGCAGGACCGATGTCGCCGAGCTGTTCAAAGGCATCAACGAATTCGGCCATGATTTTGAACAGTCGCCAGGAATTTTTATATGAAAGGTCATCGATGAGATATTGTTTGGATCTAGGCATGGTTGGCTGGTTGCTGGGTTTGATTGTCATTGCTTTATCTTGTAACGGGTGGTTGGACGAGAACGCATCCAGCTATTTTGTAAAGTGAATGGTAACTATTCAGTTCCGAGATTTTTGATAAGGGCAGAACTATCTCTTTAGAGCCATCAAGAATGGATGCCTTACAAAATATATGTTGGCGATTCGTAGGGGCGACCGGCTGGTCGCCCTAGCATGTTCAGAATCCGTAGTACGGCCGTGTTATCCGAAAAGGGCGACCAGCCGGTCGCCCCTACACGGTTGGGCAAAAGAAATCTACGA
>JAQVZR010000370.1 GCA_028708105.1 Desulfoplanes sp.
GAGTCATTGAAGGCTTCATGCACATGCGTTTTACCCTTGATCCCTCCCTGGCCGTGATCACGGTCCTGGCCGGAACCGGTTTAGCCCTGTTTTTCGGTCTGGCTGGAACCGTACGCGCCCTGGGGAAAAAGCCGGCGCGCTATCTGCGCAATGAATAAAAAAAGGTGCCTGCATGGTTGCAACCATGCAGGCACCTTTACTATTGCATCCTTACCACTGGATTTTGCCCCCTGCGTCCTTACCTCATTTTTTTGGGTCCACATCCTCTCCCGGTCTGAATGCTTCCAACCGTTTTTTGTAGGTTTCCATGAGCTGATCCAGATATTTTTCGTCCAGGGGGCCTTTGCCGGTGACCATCTGTCTGAACCGTTGGGGGATGGGAATAGAAGCAGGGTCAAATCCTGTTTTAAAGCGCAATTCCCAGCGTTTGGCCTGAATGGCTGAGGCCTTTGTTTCCAGGTTTTCAGCCATTTCCTCCAGTCCCAGGGAATGCAATGCCGCCGTCAGCCGTCCCAGAGTATACACCTTGCGGGCAAAGAGACAGGAAACCATGGAGCAGAGAAGCACCCGCTGCTGTTCTTCGGTATCGAAAAATGTCATGGCCTGGCTGATATCATGGGTAGTGTTTTTCTGGTCAAAGGAATAGGCGCCGATGTCCAGGTGCGAGTGGCGGAATCCCAGTGCCTGGCTGACAATATAATTTTCCCCGGTAGCGTACCCGGCTATTTCCTGACCCAGAACACAGGCAAAATCTTCTCCGCCGTAGTGTTTGGCCGCGGCCAGTGCGCCCTGTCCCAACAGGGTATAGAACCTGTTGGCGGCGGGGTTGCCCAGCAGTTCAATGGCTCTGCCATAGGGACCACAAACGCCAAAGGCCAGGGGGACAAGGGTTTCTTCCTGCGTGAGAATGCCTTGCTGCAGGGCTTCGGTGGCCCAGGCCAGGGCAACACCCGCGCTCATGACATCCAGGCCGGCCCGTTCCACGTCCTCCAGCAGTGTGAGCACGCTCGACGCATCGTCGATGCCGAGCATGGAGCCCACGGCAAAGATAGGTTCATAATCATAGGCAACCTGGCGGTAGAGAAATTCGTTTTCCGGACCGAATTTTTCCCGCAAGAGCCCCACATGGATGCATCCCACCGGACATCCGGCGCATGCGCTCTGGCGCAGGAGCAGATCCCGGGCAAAGGTTTCGCCCGAAATGCCGTCAATGGCCTTGGGGTCGGATGTCTGGGTGAGATTGCGCCAGGGAAGATAGCCTGCCGCGTCCAGTTTCTTGAGGTTTTCTGCCGTGCCCAGGTCGTGGTATTTTTTCATGAGATCCGACTGGGTGACTGCAGTAAAGATTTCTTTGTACACCTTGGGATACTCGGGATAGGCGGACAGGTCGTAGCCCATGTCCCCGGAGACAATGACGGCTTTGAGGTTTTTGCTCCCCATGACCGCCCCAGATCCAAGGCGTCCAAAATGGCGGTAGGTGTCCACATTGATGGCCGCGTAGCTGACCTGGTTTTCTCCCGCAGGTCCGATGCGCAGAATGCTGCGGTGGCCGGCATGATCTTTGTGCATGGATCTAAGAAGTTTGCCTGTTTTGAAGATGTCCATGCCCCGCATGAAATGAACATTCTGGATGGTCACCTGTCTGCTGCCGATGATGAGGCAGGAGAGGGAGGATGCCCGTCCCGTTATCACCAGGCCTTCATACCCTGCAAAGCGCAGAGCCAGGGCCAGCCGTCCCCCGGCGTGACTTTCGGCATACTGTCCGTGGTAGGGAGACATGAATCCGAGCACGGTTTTGCTCATGAGGGGAAAGTATCCGGTCAAGGGACCGATGGCGAAGACCATGGGTTGGTCCGAATGGAAGGGATCTTCGTGCAACAGTCCGAATTGTTCAAACAGCACGGCTGCCAGGCCGCATCCTCCCAGCCATGTGTTCCGGCCGGGGATATTCAGAACACGGGACTTGCCGCTGGTGAGATCCACATGGAGCACATTGAAGGTGTTTGTCATGACGTAGGTCCTTTTTCATCGTCTATTTCGACCATTTCCAGACATTCCTGGGGGCAGAAGGAGACACATTGACCGCAGTGAATGCACATCACAGGCAGTCCGTTTTCTCTGTCCATGAGAATGGCATCCACGGGACACGCGGCAGCACACTCCCCGCATTTGATGCACAGATTCTTTTTAAACATGACCCCGCCGCCTTTGCGCTGTATCAGTGCTCCCGTGGGGCAGACCGCGGCACAGGGAGCAGGGGAGCAGGCCAAACAGACCTGAGCGGAAAATCCCGTGCTCAGTCCTCCGGCGGAATGGATTCTGATCCCCGCCCGTTCCCAGGACATGGTTTTGTGCACCAGTCTGGAACAGGCCAGGGAACAGGAATAACAGCCGATGCATCGTTCCATGCGCAATGCCCGTAATATTTTCACGAAGAACTCCTTGGTGTAACGGTTTGCTCTGGCGGCAGATACCGGCGCAATCTGTGACCCCTTTTTTGTATAGGTCGCCCTTGCCCATGCGTTTTCAGATTTCAACTTTTTTGCATGATACTGGCGATGATGCCCCGGGCAGAAATGTTTTGAAGAATGTTTCTCTGGCCTGGTCTGTGCCGATGAGGGCGACCATATCGCCTGCATGGACCTTAAAGGATGCTCCGGGATTTATGGTCAGTTCTTTGTTGCGGAC
>JAQVZR010000027.1 GCA_028708105.1 Desulfoplanes sp.
GATGTCATGAAAACCAATTTGGTCGACATCGTTGTTCTTGATGTAAAAATGCCTGGAATGGATGGAATTGAAACGCTTATAAAAATCAAACAGCTTTATCCTTTAACAGAAGTGATCATGCTTACAGGACATGCAAACGTTGAGGCCGCTCTTGAAGGTATGGACTGTGGAGCATTTGATTATTTAATGAAACCTACTGAAATAGACGATCTTCTTTTTAAACTCGAAGATGCATATCATAAAAAAATGCTTCATGAACATAAAACTCAACAGCTTAAAATGGAGGCGAAAAAATCAGCAGATATATAAGACTACGGGTAAAAATTTTATCATACGAATGCTAGAATAAGAATATATTTATTTTATTTAATTGAGGAGAACAATATGGCTTTTGGAAGACGACTCTATAATGCGCTGATGGCAGCCACGACAGCGCATGCACGGTGGGATTATGAAACATCTATGTCCATACTACACGACAAAAAAAGATTACGAATACTCGCTCTTATGGTCGTGCCCATTGTATTGGTATCCATTGCCTTTGCGGCTACTGACCCATCAAATTTGCCTGCCATTTTAGGGGGTAAAAAAGCATATGCGCCAGCCTTTTATACGCCGACCATCTTTGTTGCCTCCATGCTGATCGGTCTGTGTGCGGGATTGATCACCGGATGTATTGGTGCAGGAGGCGGATTTATTATCACCCCTGCATTGATGAGTGCCGGGATCAAGGGTATCCTAGCCGTTGGTACGGATCTTTTTCATATTTTTGCAAAAGCTATCATGGGCACAACTATTCACAAAAAACTGGGTAATGTGTCTGTAGGCCTGGCAGTGGCTTTTCTGGCGGGGTCTATGGGGGGTGTCTTTGGCGGAGGCATTCTTAATCGGTGGATTTATGAACTTAATCCGGTTCTGAGTGACACCTTTATCAGCATTATTTATGTCGTTCTGCTCGGCTTTTTGGGTGCCTACGCCCTTACGGATTTTCTCAAACTGCGTAAAGCCGAAACAGCATCCGCGTCTGGAACCTCGGCAGCGGCACAACAAAATATTGGCCTGCCCGCAAAGCTGCAATCCGCACATATTCCTCCCATGATTACTTTTGATGAAGATCTTTTTCCTGGCGGCAAACAAATTTCGGCATGGTTTGTGGCTCTATGTGGCTGCATCGTCGGATTCCTGGCCGCTATTATGGGCGTTGGCGGTGGATTCGTTACCTTTCCCATGTTTGTATACGTCCTTGGAGTATCCTCGTTTACCGCAGTGGGTACGGATATTCTGCAAATCATCTTTACTGCAGGATTTGCCTCTATCACCCAGTATGCCATCTATGGTTTCATTTTTTATACTCTGGCCATGGGCATGCTCATTGGTTCTCTTCTGGGCATACAGGTTGGAGCTTTGACCACAAAAATTGTCAAAGGCATTTATATTCGTGGTTTTTATGCCACAGCCATTCTGGCAGGGTTCATTAATCGTCTTTTTGCCCTCCCCGGCAAGCTGGGAGAAATGAAGGTAATCACGATCACTGATGCCACCACCTCCATCCTTGCAAGTATAGGGAACTGGGCATTTTTCATTATCATTGGTTTTTTTGCTGTTTGGGTTATTGGAAAATTTCTCGGTAACCTCAATTTACTCAGAGGGGAGGCATAACATCATGCTTGTACATGATAAAAAACATTTTAGTATGGGGATTACGCTAGGTATTATATTCATGAGTGTACTTGGCTATATGTTTTCAGAATCATTCACTGGTGCACACGGGAAAAAAGTAAATGCTTTTCATGCATCGGATAATCTTTTTAATTCCATAGCCAAAGGATCAACCAATTATTTTCCTCGGTTAAAACATGAAAATGAAGCCTTCAAGGAACATCCCATTGATTTGACGTTGCATGTAGGTAAAGAAGATATTGCCCAAAACGGGGCTCAGATTCTGATAAAAAATGGTATTCCTGCACGTGCGGATGCCGCGACGGTCATCATGCAGGGTGATCTTAATACGATTGTTTCTCTGGCAATTCAGGATGCCGAGCACATGTTCAACAATGAAGGGAACATCCTGAGTACAAAATATGGCCTACACGAAAAGGAAGTTCTTTTTGTGTGGTGGAAGATGTTCAAATCCATGGATCTTGAGCTCAAGCATCACAAGGATTTCAAAGCGGCCAAATTTGTCTCCGAAGTAGCTAAGCGAGGGATAGAGGTCGGGTACAATTTCTATGGTGTGGTCCCACAAGATTCCACGTCCAAAGCCGGGATGCTGACTTTTTCCTTGACGTTTTATGTCGTCTATACCTTGCTCTGGGGTTTTGCCATCTTCTATTTCTTTGAAGGCATTGGCTTGCAGATGAGTTCCGGGAAGAAGAAGGAAATGTAAAAATTCTGATTTAGACTCTACCCTTAAAGGCCGGTTTCCCAACCGGCCTTTTTTTGGGTTATCATACCATTTTTACTTTGTATTGAGGCCCTCAAGAGAAGATCTGCCCCTCAATGCGCATTCGAGCACGTATTTATTTCCCAAGCTGTCTCTCTCACTCAATGCTAAAGGAATGTGCTAAACCAACCCTCGTTTGAGATACGAAGTTTTTAAAACGAATTCTGATTTCGCTTTAAGACAATCACACGGTGGGGGGCAAAGGTTCGATAAGACTCAACATTTCGA
Organism: Desulfoplanes sp.; assembly: GCA_028708105.1. Classification (GTDB taxonomy): domain Bacteria; phylum Desulfobacterota; class Desulfovibrionia; order Desulfovibrionales; family Desulfomicrobiaceae; genus Desulfoplanes. Next base: position 2,672 of record JAQVZR010000027.1, read on the forward strand.
AATAATTCTGGTTTAAACCAAACCCAGTTTGCGATGTTGTGTTTCATTCAATGGAAGCATGCGTTCACGGGAATTGCCCGTTTTTATGCGCCCAGGGAGGTGCATAAAAACAGATTGGTCGATGGCAACCACGAGAGCCCGAACAACATTTCATGACCTTACAAAATACAATGTATTTCAAAAAGGGGGTTGGTTTAAGTGGCTCCAACAAAGGGCGACCAGAGCCGGTATGACCTTACCAGCGATTTTGGAACTGCATAGATCCTGTGTTCTATACCATTGCCCATATCTTGAAAAAAACTACGCCCACCATCCCCCAGATAAAGCATCAAAAAAATACCCACTCGGAAATGCTTATCCGAGTGGGTTTTGCAATGGTTTCCCTTCAGGAAGGGAGACGTGCGGGTTAATGAGAGGGAAACCTGAGGGTAAAAGTTGTTCCTGCCCCCTGCTGGCTGCTGACTTCCATGGTTCCTCCCATGTTCTCAACAAGGCCATAACACACGGACAACCCCAGGCCGGTACCTTTGCCAACGGGTTTCGTGGTGAAAAAGGGGGAAAATATTTTTTTTTGATTTTCCGGGTTGATGCCAATGCCGTTGTCTTGGACACAAATCTCAACCAACCCCTCGGGGGTTATATCACTGTGCACTGTCAATCGGCCACCATCACTGCCATGCCGTTCGACGATAGCATAGATGGCATTATTAAAAAGGTTCAAGAGTATCTGCTGGATATGTCCGGAATCTCCATAAATAGGAGGAGTATTCTTGGAAATTTCCATATTCAGGACAATGCCGTTAACTTCAGCCTTTTTTTCAATCATGGACACGACTTCAGGAATAAACGCTGTCAAATCGATATCTTTGAATTCCGTTTCTCCCTGTCGTCCGAATGTGAGTATAGAACGAGTGATCTTGGCACACCTGCTTATCTGTAATTTTATCTGCGCCATAGAATTTTCAATTTCATTCATCTCTTCAGATTCTTTCAACGTGCCCTGCTTCTGAAGATCTGACAAAAGCAACTCGATATAAGAATGGTCACTTTTCATAACTTGAAGGGGATTATTGATTTCATGGGCAAAACCTGCAGCCATTTCACCGAGTTCTGCCAGCCGACTCGCGCGTACAAGTTGATCCTGAAGCGATTCTTTTTCTTTATCTGTAATGCGAAGACGTTTTTCAATTCTGCCGCTGAGTACAAATGCCAGAAATATGATCACCGCGCCGCTGACAAGAGCAATGAATAAACTCAAGTAGGCTGCACGGTTAAAAGGAGCAAATGCGTCATCTTTTTCCTGGCGTACTACCAGAAGCCATTTATGAGGAGTAATCCAGGTTGTGGCATAGAGATAAACCGTCTCCATGGGATCTTTTTTCATATATGTACGGATATCTTCCTGGGGACTAGGATATCTCAATCCTTCTTCGGCTTTTTCAAGGAATTTCCCTCCTGATCGCCGCAATGTCTGGAGCACGCCCTCTGAATTGACAATATATGCTTCGCCGGTGTTGCCAATACGGATTCTTTCTACAATTTCACTAAACCTATATGTATCAATAGTCGCCCGGAGCACCCATGGCTGTCCTTGGAATATTTTTGATATGGCAATGACGAAATGAGGAACTTTTCTATATCCTAAAAAAACATCGCTTAAGTAAATCCCCTTATGCAATACCTGGGTAAACCATGTAGCATCCTTATATTTTTTACCACTCAGTTTATAAGGGCCAACATAGGCCACGTGAATACCGTTTGCATCGAAAAGGCCCAAATCCACAAAGGTGGAAGATTCATCCTGAAGATGGTTAAAAACGGTCTGTAAAATTTTTTGATTCTGTAATTCTTGGATATCGTGCTCTGCCAAAACAAATTCAAGGTCCGCCATCCGTTCCTTGAGAAAGGAAGCAACCATTTCTCTGTGATCTATAACAATCCGTTGCATAGAGTTGAGGGTGCTTTCTTTGATGGACGAAGTAAAATAATAATATCCAATTCCCATAACCAACAAAAAAGGGATGACTGGAACAAACATCATTCCTATAAGGATATGTTTGCGCAACGTTTTATAGTACCGTTCGTCCATGGCCTCTACACCCAAAATAAAAAATTAATTTTAGTAATTACGATAAATTACTAGAGCTGAATACGCAGAGATATCCGTTTACCCAAAAATGACTTTCAACTGATAGAGCACTGGATTTAAAGATGCCAGCAGGGCCAGCATGATAAAAACCCCCAGCACAATGGCCGTAACGGCCTGCGTCCATTTAAAGGAACATGATTTGACCAGCCCCACCGCTACCAGAATGAATCGCCAAGGTTCCGTGAATATCTCAACTGTCGGCAACCAGGACACCAGCATAGTTACTCCCGTTGCATAGATATAAATAATGGCGATACGTTTAAAAGTGGTTACCCTGCCAAAAAAAAGCCCCATGATCATGAAGGTGAATCCTGCCAGCACAAAAGGCATTCCAAAACTATTGATCAACAGGGTTGCAGCCTCAAAGAGTGAATGGTCCGAATAATATGTATACCGGAGACTGGACCAGAAGAGACCAGAAATAATCAGAAAACCCAGGCTTTGTTTATAGCTGATATCTTGGGGAAGTTCTGTAAAGAAAATCCGTGGCGAGGTGATCAGATTAACGACTGTTTGAAAATATGTTGTTTTTTTTGCTTTTTTGGATGCCACATTTTCGAATACGGTTGCCGGTGTGGTTGTATCAGTAGGCATGATCCCTCCTCTACGAAAACAATATTTTTTCAGGACTAAACCAGCGTTGAAAACCAAAGTTTTTAACAATGTGTACATTTCAGTTTTTGACTTGAATGCCTATCAGCTTAAGAGCTCATGATCGGATGCGTTGTAAGCTATGGATATTGTTGCGTCTGTCGGATAAAAATCAAAACGTAAATTTTCTTTCAAAATTCGGTTTACTGTCCTAAATAGCTTCCAAGTTTTTCCGCAATCCCCCAAATCATCATAATCAGCGTCAGGATAAAAAACAGCGTTCGTTCAAATCCCTTGGTAAAATATGTAATACTGCCCTGTTGCATAATTTTTTTTTCCGAATGTTCTTTCAGCATAACTCCCTCGTTTTTTACGGTCCAAGATCAGAAGAATAAACTATACCTGCAACCTGCAACGCCTTATGATAAAGCTCAATCTTCTACTCCCGGTATGATACCCCCTCAGGGGGATTGCATCCCCCTGAGGGTTAAAGGTTACATGATAGTATTTTTTTTAGTAGGCAGGCAGCCCTGGAAATCCCATAACGGTCCAGAGGAGTCCGGTGACCAACAGGATCACAATATTGGCACAAAACCACAGGGGAATACCGACACGCAGGTAATCCTTAGGCTCCAAATAGCCACTGGCGTAGACAATGGCGTTGGGAGGTGTACCAATAATCAGACAGTATGCAAAGGATGATGCAACAGCTGTACTCATGGCCATGAAGGGCAGGAATGTCGTGCCTGGATGAACCATACCCGCCATGTTCAAGGTAATGGGACCAACAGCAGCAGCTGCGGGACCATCAGCCATGAGGTTTGTCAGGACGGCTGTGAGACCATTGGCTGTAGCCATCAACGGCAATCCTTTGTCCATTCCGAAAGGAGCCAGGAAATCAATGACTGAGCTGGCTATCCAGTAGGCAGCACCTGTTTCATCCAGAGTCCGGCCGAAAATGATGGCTCCGGCATACAACCATACAACACCCCAGTCGACTCTCTCCTGATAATCACGCCAGTTGACGACACCGGCCATGATGTAGGCCATGGCACCGGCAACGGCAATAACACCGATACCAAGACGTACAGGATAGATACCAATTTGATAAAAAGCTTTTTCCGTGAACCATCCGAATACCATGATCACAAAGATAATAACGGCCCATATCTGATTGCGGTTCCACTTGCCCATCTTGCCGATTTCTTTTTCAAGCTGCTGCATGGCGGGCCTGAGGGACTTGATTCGGGGCTTAAATCTCCAGTTGACCATAAACCAGGTGACGGGGATCATAACGAAGAGGAACGGAAAACAATAGGTACACCACTGGAAATACCCGATATCGAATCCGAACATGTCGTTCAAATAGGTCATCATGATGACGTTGCGGGCACCACCGGAAGGGGCACCTGGGCCACCAATGTTACAGGCCATGGCAATGGCAATCATGAGCATTTTTGCCAGTTCCTTGTCTTCGGGAACCTCTTCAGTCAGACTGTTCTGATACAAAAGCATACCAATGGGGAGAAACATGGCCGCCAGGGCATGGTCGGAAATAAAAGCGGCCAGCGGGGTAATGATCAAAAAGAAGATCAATGTAATCCAGCGTACGTCCGGTACCGCCAGTTTTTTAAACATCATCAGGCAGACCCGCTTATCCACCCCGGTTTTGACGAAAGCCGCAGCAAACATCAAACTACCCATGATAAACCAGCATGCGTCAGACCAGTAAAGCATGGCCACCTGCTGCCGGGATATCACATTGGAGAATACCAGAATCAAGCCGATACAAAAGGCGACTGCCGGAAGCGGAATACACTCTGTCACAAAACAGAGGACAACAAAGGACATAAGCGCAATGGAAACCTTAATGGCCCAGATCCCCTTGTCCGCAGCTTTTGTGTCATTTTCTGAAAGCTTATTGTAATCAAGAACATTCATCCGGTAATCAAATGCCTTCTTCATTATGGCATTGTATTTTTCGGCGTCAACATTGTCCTTGATAAAGGCATTAGCTTTTTTGAAATTTGTTCCCTCACAGGGAATCTTATACTTCTTACACCACTTGGCGTCTCTTTTCATGAACCGGGCCTTGTTCAAAGCGCCCATCTCCATGTTTTTTTCCATCATCTGTGCGGTAACAAGCTGCCACTGATCCACATCTGAACTTTTTTTCTGAAAGAGTTCCTGAGTTAAAAAATTCACAACATTTTTGGTCCCTACCGAATACTGGGTTCCTACCTTCATCATACTGTTTGGAGTCGGCAGAACAAGTATGATGAAAAAAAGAGCAACCGGAATAATGAATATTTTCCAGTCCACATACTTGTCGTATCCTGTGGCCTTTTTCTTTTCCGTTGTCATATAAACCTCTACTTGTTTTTCTGGTTTCGAAGGCGATGGCTTGTATTAGGCTTCCAAAATAATTTTGGAAATTTCGTAGAACAATTCCTGCTCCCGAATAACTCCGATAACCTTGCCGTTTTCTTTGACAATGACCCGCCTGCGACCCTCGGAATGCATCGTGTCCACAACATCCATGAGATTGGCATCGCCTGCTACAACCGGTGGACACTCGCTCATGATCTCACGGATTTTACGATTTTTGAGCTTTTTCACCTGGGTCAAAAAAAGTCCGCTCCAAAACATGGGGGAGAACTGCATGGACTCGGCCATGGACGGTTTGGGTGCGGAAAGATATTCTGGCCGGACTGCGTCCAGAAGTTTCTGCATATTCAAGACACCTACAACCTCGTCACCTTCAAAAACCATGATGGCCCGATGACCGCTTTCCATGATTTTGCCTGTGGATAAAAACCTTTCATAGGAATCTTTCAGCTTTTCGATGCCCTCTTTGACCGTTGAATCAGCCTGCACCTTGGTATAATCTTCAATGGGGATCATTATTTCCGCAGCAGTCTTTTCTCTAGCGGTACGTGTATGCACCGCGTTATACGCATCGTTGATCTTGGCGGAAAGCAGATCAATGTCACAGGGTTTATTTAAGTAATCAAAAGCTCCCTTGACCAAAGATTTTTTAGCTGATTCCATACCCCCGTGACCCGTCAGCATAATCACCTGGATATCCGCATCAATTTCCTTGATTTTGGGCAGCACTTCCTCGCCACTCATACCTGGCATCTTGACGTCCAGTATCACCACATCGTGGGGATTTTTTTTCAAGATACTCAGTGCTTCTTCGCCGTTCCCGGCCATGGATACTTCGTATCCTTTTCGCTCCAGGATTTTAGACGTTGTTGAGCGGAATCGCTCTTCATCATCAACCATCAACACCTTAATTTTCTTTCCCATTATCTTCCTCCTGGGTTGGTCGGAATGTGGTAAGGACATCAGTGTGGTGTCACCAGATCTAAAATGCATAATGATCCCTATTCTAGACCAGACCGCATGCACTCTTCGCCTTTTGTAACAGCTCGTCCAAATCAACCGGTTTCACCAGATATCCGGAAGCTCCGTAGCGCATCCCTTCTTCAGCAGATTCTGTCGTGGCATGACCGGTAAGCAGAATAACCTGAATATCTGGATGATCTGTTTTTATTTTTTCAAGGGTTTGCATCCCATTCATGCCTGGCATTTTGACATCCAGAATAACAACATCCACCGGGTTGTCCTGCAAAATTTTGAGAGCCATGATCCCGCTGTCAGCCGTAAGTATCTCAATTCCCTGATGACGAAAGACTTTACGTGCGCTGGAAAGAAAACGTTCTTCGTCATCGACCAGGAGAATCCGGATATCTTTTATTTCTTTATCTGCCATTATTTTCTGACTGCCCCTTGATCCATGCCTGACGGATCTTTTCTAGTAGCTCATCAATACCGACGGGTTTCATCATGTAGTCAAATGCCCCGAGGGACATTCCCTGTTTTCCTGACCGTATGGATGCATGGCCAGTGATCATGATTACTTCGATGGAAGGATAGGCATTTTTTATTTCTTCAAGAATTTCCAGACCGTTTTTCCCAGGCATTTTGACATCCAGGACAACCACATCAATGGGGTTTTCCCCTAGATACACAAGTGCTTTTTCGCCATCAGGTAGTCCGCTCGCATTGATATGGCGCTTTTGCAGACGCTTGACCACGGTTTCCAGCAGATCGATCTCGTCATCGACAATCAGCACTCGCATTGCTTCCATGAATCTATCCTTCCTGATAGGTCAAAGGCAGGGTTATAATGAATGCAGCACCCTCTTCCTGCCGATTCTCAAGGCGTAGACTGCCACCGAGTTTTTCCATGAGGCTGTAACTGATAGCCAGCCCAAGGCCGGTTCCCTGTCCGACTTTTTTGGTGGTGAAAAAAGGATCGAAAATCTTTTTTTCAATTTCTTTAGGGATGCCAGGGCCGTTATCCCGGATACAAATTTTGATTTCTTTATTGCGCAGGTCGGCCTGAGTGCTGATAAAAATATCGCCACCGTTATCAAGGGCATCAATGGAATTATTGATCAGGTTTAAGAAGACCTGCTGCAGCTGGGAAGTATCACTTAATGTACGGGGGAGATTTTGTTGCATCTGTGTGGTAATACTAATATTTTGATATTTGGCTTCATTTTCAAAAAATGACAGTGTCTGTTCAAGGACCTTGTTTACATCCACACTTTCACGCAACGGTTCCATGCGCCTGGCAAAACCCAACATCCGATGCACAACTTTTTTTGCCCGATCAACATGAATTTCAATTTTATCCACGGCATCTTTAAATTCCTGAAAATTTTTGCTCTGTTTCACATCTTCTTCTTCAAGAAGATCGCGAATCCAGCCGGCTTTTTCTTTGATGACCGCCAATGGATTGTTCACCTCATGGGCAACACCTGCGGCCATTTTTCCTAATGCCGCCATTTTGCTTGATTGCATAAGACTTTCGTCCAACATAGCCTTTTCCTGCTCGGCCCGAACAAGTTGGCGGATCATGAGCCTGGTGATTAAAAGAATACCAAGAAGAATGCTCAATATAGCAACAACCCCGATGATGACGACATATCGTTGAGTCCGAAGAAGGGGGGTGAGTTCCTCTTTGGGATCTTCCCGGACTACGAGAAGCCAGTTTTTTCCTTCCAGCCATTGCAATCCAAAAAGAACTTCACCATGAGGGGATGAGCTCTGGATAATTCTGGGTCCGGAAAACCGCGTGGGGGCATGTAAAAAATTCTTTAACGGTGCGATTTTCCCAAATCGTGGTGTTGTCTGGAACTCCATGGCCGCATTGACAAGATATGCATCTCCATTCTGACCTTGCTGGATGGAGTTGACCTGGGATTCGAAAACTCCAGAATCAATGGTTGCCCTGAGAATCCAATTCATGTCCCCTTCTCTGCGCAACACGGCAATGATGAAGTGCGGAAATTTACGAAAGCCCATAAAAACGTCACTGACATACACTCCCTTGGCCAGGACTTCGTGGAACCATCGTTCGTTTTTATAATTGATGCCTTTGAGATTGTACGGGCCACAATAACTGACATGGTTACCTTCCTGGTCAATTATCCCCAGATCAATGAACGTCTCAGAACTTTGCCTGACAATGCGTAAAATGTTCTCCAGTCCTCCTTCATTGCACAACTGTTGAAAGGATTGGGTTGCGGCGATAATTTTAAGTTGGGCTATGCGTTCTCCCAGAAAAATATCCAGTGCATGTGACTTGTTGGTCACCAATGTAGCCAGGTTTTCTTTTATTTTCGTTGTATAGGTT
>JAQVZR010000371.1 GCA_028708105.1 Desulfoplanes sp.
GTATCCATCCAGGCCGCAACACCCCATTGGTAAAGGTGACAAAACCGCCGACACCCCGCCTTAAATACAGATAGTTCGTAGCCGTCCAAACGTGTTGATTCAGCGCAAACAGCGTCTCTTTGTTCATGGATGAGCGGGTACTGATCATGATAGCCTGGATGATGGGCTGATTGATCTTTGTATCCGCATGCCAGCGGACAATAAAACTTGCCCCGGCACCTCCGCTTTCGTCCTGTTCCGGAACTTTAAAGTTTGCCGATCCCAGGGGGGGGAGAGTGAGATGTTTTTCCAGATGGTGTTTTACCAGGGTACCCTTCGTATTAAAGTAATCAGCTGTCGTGACGGCCAGGGAATAGACCGGATCGGTATTCCGGATACTCAGGATGGCCAGGATTTCAAGCGGTCTGGCCTTGGGGCCGTGATAAACGTTGGAGTACACGGGTACATAGACTGTTTCACCGGTCGAAAGGGAAACCTGCGCCCATGCTGTTTCCGTGAACAGGGCTCCACAAAGTATCATCAGTATCAATACATTCCTGATGGATTTCATTCTGAACTCCTTGTAATAAGCTTAGACACATATTTTGTATAATTTTTTAAAAGGACTTGGGCGTTGAATGATGGCCTGAATCAGATGATAGCTCATTAATGAACAGTATAAGGTAGTTATGCAACGAAGTTTATGACCAAACAATGCCAATGTGTAACTATGTGCCCAATGATCCCGCGCGTATGCGTTTTTATCCTGGGAACGCTGTAGCTGCTCGGCAACGCGCTTCTGAGATGGCAACAACCAGGGAAAAAGTGCTTGAAAAAGAATGGGAGCATAGTGTCTTCTTCTGTGCCTGAAAGGCCGACCCGAAGGTCGGCGTTCCCAGGAAATACGGATTGTATTTCCATGGATTGTCTCAATGCTAAACAGTTGCGACAAGTTGAACATGACGAGACACTGGTACTATTCCCAATTTTTGTTTACGATGGGCACGCATGAAATGCTGTTTTTGGGAGACCCGTCCACCAGTTTGTCGCTGTAGGAAAGATAGACAAGGACATTTTTTTTCTGGTCATAAAAACGGATGACCTGCATGGTTTTAAACAGGATGGAGGTCCGTTTTTTAAAAACCTGTCGGCCTTTTTTTTTGCCGTTTCTGACTTGATCAGTCAGGACGATTCTGCCTGTCTGGCGGCAGGAGATGGAAGCGTCAGAAGTGTCCTCGGCAACCCCCATGGCCCCGGAAACCCCGCCTTTTTTGGCCCGGCTGAGGTAGCAGGTGACGCCGGCAACCTCGGGGTCGTCAAAGGATTCCACAACGATTTTATCGTCAGGACCGAGAACTTTGAAGACCGTATCCACAGAACCGATCTGCTCGGCAAAGACAAGAGTACTGGTGGCGGCAAGGAAAATAAGGATGGCAATGATACTGGTTTTCATGGATGACCTTTATTGGTTGCAGGTTGATAGGCAATCATGTTTATACCCATTGTTCCCCTGACGGGTCAACACGCAGCGAAATGAACTTTATTCGTCGTCCCCTTTGTCACCACATCAAAAAACACAGATCCAACGAATTTTTTACGTATCCGTTCATAGAATATTCCTCAAGAATGATGTACACATACATAACGAAAAAAGGTCAGAAGGGAGGGCGCGTGAGTGAAAAAATCATGGTTTGTGTCAGTGCCTGTCTCATGGGTGAGAAGGTACGCTATGACGGTTCACACAAACACAGTCATTTGCTTACGGATATTTTAGGACCCTATCTGGAATATGTGCCCGTATGCCCAGAGGTGGGATGTGGAATGCCTATCCCCAGGGAAGCCCTGCGGCTGGTGGGTAATGATATCGAGCACCCCCGCCTGGTGACCCAAAAGACCGGGATCGATCATACGGAAAAGATGCAGTCATGGGTGCGCACGGAACTGGAACGGTTGGCTGGTTTTGATCTGTGCGGGTTCATTTTTATGCCCAAGTCACCGAGCAGCGGCATGGAGCGGGTCAAGGTCTACAATGACAAGGGATTTCCTGTTGCCAAAGGGGTAGGAGTCTTTGCCCGCATGTTCATGGAACGCTTTCCTTTGCTTCCTGTGGAGGAAAACGGCCGTCTGCATGATCCGGGGCTCAGGGAAAATTTTATCCGCCGTCTTTTTGTGATGCAGCGCTGGCGGGACATGTTCATAACGGGTAAGACGTTGGGGAGCCTGGTGGAGTTCCATACCCGCCACAAATATATGATCATGTCCCAAAGTCCTGAGATGTACAGCTCCATGGGGAAATTGGTGGCCGCGGGCAAGCAGTGGGATATGGACGAACTTTTTGAGGAATATTTTTCGCAATTGACTTCGGCCCTGACCCTCAAGGCGACGGTCAGTAAAAACGTAAATGTGCTTATGCACATTATGGGCTATTTCAAGCGGGATCTGACGGGTGATGAAAAGCAGGAACTTTTGGAGATTATTGAAAATTACAAAGAGGGCCATGTTCCTCTTATCGTCCCCATAACCCTGCTTAATCATTATGTGCGAATGTATAAGCAGGAATATCTGGCAGGTCAGTGGTATCTGCATCCCCATCCCATCGAGCTCAAATTGCTGAATCATGTGTGAAAGGGAGCGTTATGCGGCATTTGACGGATACAAATAATTATTTTTGCGGCCCCTCTCGGGGGGCCGCAAAAACGGGCA
>JAQVZR010000372.1 GCA_028708105.1 Desulfoplanes sp.
CTTTTTTTTGGTCAATCCAGGCCGTACTTATTTTTTTGAATATCCATTGAGATATTCAAGGAATTCGTTGTCCGGCGTCATGATCAATCGGGTATTTGTGGTCAACCCCTTTTTATAGGCCTCCAGACTTTTGGTGAAGGCATAGAATTCAGGCGCCTGCCCCAAAGACTGAGCATAAATTTCTGTTGCCTTTGCATCACCTTCACCTTTGAGGATTTCGGCTTTTTTATTGGCTTCGGCGAGCATAATAGTCCGTTCTTTGTCCGCGCCGGTGCTTATCTTCACGCCCAGTTCACGTCCCTCGGAACGGTATTGTTTGGCCTGACGTTCACGCTCAGCCCTCATACGGCCAAAAATGGCCTTCTGGTTTTCCGGGGGCAGATCCGTACGTTTGATACGCACGTCAATAACCAGAATACCATAATCCTTGAGCAGAGCATTGGCTTTTTCCGTGACCTGGGTCATGATTTCTGCCCGGTCACTGGATACGATTTCTGTCTGGGTAAACCGACCCAAGGAGACCCGGAGCTCGGCATAAATAATATCATCAAGACGCGAGCGGCCGCCTTCGATATTGTGGACCGTCCGGTAGAACAGTAAAGGGTTGCTGATCCGCCATCTGGAATAGTTGTCCACCACCAGATTTTTCTTATCCTTGGTCAGGATTTCAGCCGGCGGGGCATCGTATTCCAGAATACGGTGATCAAAATAAATCACGTTCTGCACAAAAGGGATCTTAAAATGCAGTCCAGGCCCCTTATCGTCTCCTACCGGTTTTCCAAGCTGCAACACGATAGCGCGCTGGGTCTGATCAACCATATACACACTCTGGAAAAGTCCCAGAACCAGAGCCACTGCGATAATCATGAGAATCATTGGTGTTTTAGTAGTTTCAGCCATGACTTAGTTCCCTCCCTTGTTCCCGCTCACGATACTCGATCCCGAAGCCCGTCCCACCTGGCTCCGCTCTCCGAGTCTGTCCAAGGGGAGATAGGGAATCGACTTCTGGAGCGCTTTTTCCGACAAAACCAATTTCTGCACATCGGGCTGAGCCAGAATCAATCCCATGGTTTCAAGATACATCCTTTTGCGCGTGATATCCTTAGCCTTGTTATATTCGCGGAGCACAGCCAAAAAACGGGAACTGTCACCTTCGGCTTTCCGGATGACAGACTGCCTGTACGCTTCGGCCTTGTTTTCAATGGAGGCCACCTCACCACGGGTCTTGGGGATAAGGTCATTACGATATGCCTCGGATTCGTTGATAAACCGGCTCTTGTCTTCCTTGGCACTGGCGACATCCTTGAACGCATCGCTGACCTGCTGGGGAGGATGCACGTCCTGGAGCTGAACGGCCACGATCTTGATACCGCTGGTATAGTGGTCAAGAATGGTCTGCAAAAGCCGCATGGTGTCGTTCTGGATAGTGAATTTCCCTGTTGTCAGAGCATTGTCAATCTGATTGTGCCCGATGACCTTACGCATGGCCGCTTCGGCGGCATCTTTGACCGTCTTTTGGGGCTGGCTGATATTAAAAAGATAATCCTGAGCACTTTTGATCTGATACTGCACAATAAACTGCACATTGACGATATTTTCATCCCCAGTAAGCATCAGGGCCTCTTCGGGAAAAGCACGATTCTGCCCCATGGCAACATCGCCCCGCTGGCCACTGGACCGAAAACCGATCTCCAGCCGTCGCACCTGGGTCACTTTTGGTGTCTGTACAGATTCAAAGGGCACGGGCAAATGATAATGGGGCCCGGACTGCGTGGTCCGGTTATAGGCACCGAAACGCTGTACAACGCCCACCTCATCCGGTTCAACAATATATACACCGCTGGCCAGCCAGAGCACGGCCATAATCCCCACAATGATCTTCACTCCAGGGAACTTCATTTGTTTGAACTGGTTGATCTTATCCTCCAGACCGCCCAAATCGGGCGTTCTGCCAGGCATATGCCGTTGCTTCTGCTCCTGTAATTTTTCCCAATCCCAACTCATAGCTTCTCCAGATAAAAAGTGTAGTTCCATCATGACACGACAACCAGAGGGCGTACAACAGCCGCGTGAAATCCCGATCCCATCAGGACGTGTATCTAAATGAGTCCTTGTTTTAACACGCCAGACAGTGTGATTCTTTTATGGCTCCAATATAGCGAAATGACAACGTATGCATCAAACTCACAACTGGCAAGTCCCCGTTTCTTCAATTTTTTTGACTTTTCTCATGCCGGCGACTAATTGGCAGAACTTGCATCAAAGGACGGACCATGATGAAACCAGGCCAACCAAATACGTCCGCACAACAGTCATGGGCATAATGGATGCAGGGAATAATGCAAGAGGTCTTTATCCATCAGACGTTATAGCCACATACCGTACAGGATACGCCAATGAAACCGATCAATCAATCCATTTTCAGAGCATACGACATTAGAGGCATTGTGGGCAAGGACTTTGACGAGGAGTGGGTGGAACGTCTTGGTAAAGCATGCGGTACTTTTTTTATCCGCAAAGGACACTCCCATGCAGTGGTCGCCCATGATTGTCGCCAGTCATCCTACGTGTACCAGGCCCGCATGGTCCAGGGACTCCTTGACGCAGGCATGCAGGTCACCTTCATCAACATGGTGGCCACTCCGCTTTTTTACTATGCGGTTAAAAAATTGGGGCACCACG
>JAQVZR010000373.1 GCA_028708105.1 Desulfoplanes sp.
CCATGACATGGGTTTTCCAATTCCCAATGGTCATGCCCTGTTTATTGATGACCGGGGCGTTATTCCGGATGAGAGTGATATCTGTTGTTGTTCCCCCGACATCCACCACCAAAGCCGTGTCTGTATCGGCAATCCGTGAGCCGAACCATGCCGTTGCCGCAGGACCGCTGGCAATGGTCGATGCCGATTTGTAGATGGCTTCATCCAGCTGGATTTCTGTACAATCCCCGCAAACGATACGTACATCCCCGCCGATGCCCTGTTGCTCCACAGATTTTTGTATTCCCGCAACAAAGGATTGCATGACGGGAAGCAGCTTGGCATTGAGCAGAGCTGTAGTGGCCCGTTCTTTCATCCCCGGATGGGTGCTGACCTGGTGTGAGCAGAACACCGGTTTGTCGTCCATAAGAGCCAGAGCCTTGGCCGCGACGAGCTCGTGGGCCGGGTCGGCAAAACTCATGAGTGCTGCCACAGCATAGGCCTGGACGTGGGTTTTCATCTGGTTGATACCATCCACCAGATAGTTGATTCCCAGGGGTTCTGCTTCAATCCCTTTGGATTTGTGTCCCCCAGGGATGTAACGGATTTCTTCGGCCGGGACATCCAGTCGTTTATTGAATCCAATGACAAAAAGTCCCACATCCGCCCCTTTGCCTTCCACCAGGGCATTGGTGGCCAGCGTTGTGGAGATTACTGTGCGTTTGATCCGTGCCCCAGGGACGTTGGAGGCCTTTAAAATGCTTTGCAGAGCATGGGAAATGCCCACGCTGGGATCATAATGGGTGGTTGGTATTTTGATGGAGTTCAGAATCGTGTTCTGCTCACAGTCGAGTATGACGGCATCGGTGAATGTGCCACCGGCATCTACGCCGATGATGTATGTTGGGGTGGTCATAAAATACTCTTTTTTGCATAAGGCGTTGATAATCTATTGATACGCAATGCTCTTACTGCCGGGCGGGTTGACAGTCACGAAAAAAAATATGGCTTTTTCAGACGGGCAATCCCGGCAGCCATAATTTTTGTGGAACTGTGTTTTTCAGGAAAAAGAGGGCGATGCAACCCCAAAAAGGACGGATCAGCGTGAGACGGGAGCGGATTGTTTGAGGGGAAGTTTTATAACGAATCTGGTTCCTTTGCCCGGGCAGGACTCGACATACATCATGCCTTTATGATTGTCCGTAATGATGAAATAAGATACGGACAGCCCCAGTCCCGTACCTATGCCGACGTCCTTGGTGGTAAAGAACGGTTCAAAGATCCGTTTCCGGGTTGTTTCTTCCATGCCGGGACCGTTATCCTGAACGCTGATTTTCATAACGTTTTTGTACTGGCGGATCTTGATATTGAAACGGGGCTGGTAGGTGGCTTTCTGGTCGGTCGTACGTATTTCCGCCATGGCCTGAGAACCGTTTTTAAGCAGGTTCAGAAAAACCTGCTGGATTTTGCTTGCTTCACAGGGAATGAGAGGTAACTGCGGTTCATACTCCCTGACAATTTCTATCTGTCTAAAATCATATTTTTTTTTCAAATCATAGTCATTTTCAGCAAGTTCAATAGTCTTGTCCATGAGCTCACCCAGATCCTCCATGCTCATTTCCGAATTTCCTTTGCGGCTGAAGCTGAGCATGTTCTCCACGATTTTGGCTGCCCGTTGTCCTGCCTCCTGGATGGCGTCAAGCATCGTTAAAAGACGGCGTTTTCCCATGTAGTTGCGGATTTCTTCCATACTTGTTCCGCATTCCTTGGCTGTTTGTATGTATCTGGGCAGGTCATCGGATAAGCGCATCTGCATGACCTGAGCTGCCTGGAGAATACTGGCTAAAGGGTTGTTGATTTCGTGGGCCATGCCGGCCGCCAATCCACCTACGGAGAGCATCTTTTCCGACTGGATCATCATTTCTTCCATGCGTACCTGGTCACTGATGTCATCTATACGGATCACCGCGCCTTCCATGGCATTAGTGGTCAGGGGAAAGACGGTAACGTCAACGATTTTGGGCACGCCCGCAATGGTCAGAGTGACTTTGGAATCTTTTTGGGGCGTTTTCCGGGTGATCGCCAGCCGCACTTTGGCTATTTCTTTGCCGAGTTGGGGAAATGTTGTCTCCAGAGAATTACCCAGAGCCTGGACCCGTTGAACACCGAGGCGTATTTCGGCTTCACGGTTCCATTGGGTTATTTTCCCCGTCTGATCCACCCCGATGAGAATGGACGGCATGGAATTGATAATATTGTCCAGGTAGTTCCGTAATCGTTCCAATTCCATTTCCGACTGTTTACGCGCGGTGATGTCGGTCATGGTACCCTCAATATAGGTCCCCTCGTCCGTGGTCACATGCCGTGTATTCAGAGCAACCCATATGGGCGGGTGGTCGGCAATAAAAATGGGCGTTTCAAAGTGCCTCACATGTTCCTGGGTTTCTAAAAATGTATGGAGCGCACGCTGGTGGTTTTGATCCAGATACAGGTGAATCAGAGAATTTTTGTGTTCTTGTAGCAGTTCTTTCTGGGAGTCGTATCCTAGAATATGCGCCATAGCCGGGTTGGCACTGCGGAACCGGCCGCTCATATCCAGCTGAAAAATGCCGTCAAAGGCATTGTCAACAATACCCCGATAGGTGGTTTCCGATGTCCTGAGTGCCTGATAGGAAGATTTCAGTTCC
>JAQVZR010000028.1 GCA_028708105.1 Desulfoplanes sp.
GTTTGAGTCGCAGGTTTCCAAGGGCGGCATTGACCATACCAGGTGCTCCGGCCTGAAAGAAAACGATATCGCCGACTTCAAGACCCAAGACCTCGGTCAGTCCGGCACGTTCTTCATCGCTTAGAAACTTGGCGATGGGTGACTGCCAGGTGTCTTCCTTGATCTTGATCCATGCCAGGCCCATGGCACCATAAATATGTACGTAGTCCGTATAATCATCAATTTCCTTTCTGGAAAGGACACTGCCGCCGGTTACTTTGAGGGCTTTGACCAGTTCGGCTTTGGCGAAGAGACGGAAACCCGAACCGCGCACGATATCGGTTACGTCTTTCAAGGGCAGATCGAAACGCAGGTCCGGTTTGTCTACGCCGTAGGATTCCATGGCGTCATCATAGGTCATGCGCTCGATGGGCAGGGTGATTTCATGACCCAGAGTATCTTTGAAAACCGAGGAAATCAGACCTTCGGCCATTTCCATGACATCATCTTCTTCCACAAAGGACATCTCGATATCAATCTGGGTGAACTCGGGCTGACGGTCAGCCCGCAGGTCTTCGTCCCGGAAACAGCGCACGATCTGGTAATAGCGTTCTAATCCACCGACCATGAGCAGCTGTTTGAAGAGCTGGGGAGATTGGGGCAGGGCATAAAAGGAACCCGGGTTGACCCGGCTGGGAACCAGAAAATCCCGGGCACCTTCAGGGGTGCTTTTGGTCAGAATGGGGGTCTCGGTCTCAATAAAGTTCAAACTGTCCAGGTAGCGGCGTACACTCTGGGTTGTTTTGTGGCGCAGGATTAGATTTTTGACCATGCTGGGGCGACGTAGATCCAGGTATCGGTATTTGAGCCGCAGGTTTTCGGATACGTCCACCCGGTCTTCGATGGGGAAGGGAGGGGTTTTGGCGGTATTTAAGAGCTTGAATTCCTGGACAAGCACTTCGATTTCGCCGGTTTGCATTATTGGATTGATCATGTCCCCGGGGCGGGCAAGAACACGGCCTTTGACCGCCAGAACAAATTCTGTGCGCAGGTTGCCTGCCTGTTTCAGAATATCAGCATGTTCCTCGGGGGAAAATTTGATCTGGGTTAGTCCTTCCCGATCCCTGAGGTCGATAAAGATAATCCCGCCGTGATCGCGTCTGTACTGAACCCAGCCCATGAGACAAACGTCCTGGCCTATATTCTCTTTGCGTAGATCGCCACAGCTATGGCTTCGTTTCCACCCATCCATTGTATCAAGCTGTAAATCTGTCTGTCGTTCGTCCATGGGAAAATGCCCTTTTTTGGTATGATAAAGGATATATGATAAGTAAAGATATAGGATATGCGATTGAAAGGCCCTCGTAGAAGGATCTGTTCCGTCCTGCTGCGGACGGCCTGCCGCACACTGCCTGTTTTTTTAACGTTGCAGCCCAAGGGCCTGTTCCAGATCGTTCTGGCTCACGGCTTTTTGGGCTCCAGTGGCCATGTCCTTGACGATGATCTGGTCTTTTTCCAGCTCTTCGGGGCCCAGCAGGAGACAGGTTCTGACGTTGTCCTTGTTGGCCTGGCGCAAGAGGCTTTTGACGCTTTTGGCGTCAAAGCTGACTTCACCGGAAAAGCCCTTGTCCCTGAGGTGCTGGGCAATGATCATGGCCCGATTCAGGGCACTGGTGTCCAGGACCGCCAGAAAAAAATCCAGCTGGCTGGTTCCAATGTTATCCAGGAGCAGGGCCAACCTTTCCATACCGCAGGCAAATCCAAGCCCGGGCAGATCCGGTCCGCCGAGTTGTTTGACCAGACCATCGTATCTGCCGCCACCGGCCACGGATGATTGGGCCCCGATGGCGGTGGACACAATTTCAAAGGTGGTACGCTGGTAGTAGTCCAGGCCGCGGACTAGGCATTCGTTGTGCGTATAGGGCAGACCCGCTTCGTCCAGGATGGACAGCACCGTGTCAAAGTGTTCCCGGCATGCGGGGCACAGAGAGTCGCTGATCCTGGGAGCATCGGCCACCAGTGCTTTGCACTGGGGAACTTTGCAGTCCAGCACGCGCAGGGGATTGGTGGAGGCCCGTCTGCGGCAGTCTTCGCACAGTTCTTCGTGATTCAAGCCGTCCAGAAAGGCTGAAAGGCGTTTGTGGAAAACCGGGCGGCAGGCGGAGCATCCCAGGGAGTTTATTTCCACGCTCAGCTTGTCCAGCCCCAGGGCCTTCAGATAGGACCAGACCATGAACATGAGTTCGGCATCGGCCTGGGGGGCATCCGTTCCCAGAACTTCCACGTTGACCTGGTGGAACTGGCGCATACGCCCCTTCTGGGGGCGCTCGTACCGGAACATGGGTCCGCAGGTGAACAGCTTGGCAATGGGATTCTGGGCATAGATTTTATTTTCAATAAAGGCACGCAATACCCCGGCCGTGGCTTCGGGGCGCAGGGTCAGGGAACGGTTTTTACGGTCCGGGAAGGTGTACATTTCCTTTTGGACCACGTCGGTTTCTTCGCCGATGGAGCGGGAAAAGAGCTCGGTCTTTTCCACCAGGGGCAGACGAACTTCCTGGCACCCGTATTTGGAAAAGATCTCTCTGGCCGTCTGCTCCATGAATACGAATTTGTCACTTTCCGGGGAAAAGAGGTCAGAAAAACCTTTGATCTTTTGTATTTTGGACATAGTTTATATATGTTGTGAAAAAAGGTTGGCAGACGCCTGAACGTCTGCTTGAGGTGCAGAAACGTACCTGCATAGTGGATCACGGGGCTGTTGTCAAAAAACAGAATGTGGTTCGCATTCCGTGCGCATTTTAGTATGACAATGATATTTTATTGGCTGTTGGCACAGGTGTCTTCGGCTCAGCACATAGAGAGCAACAATAAGGATAGGTATGCCCGAACAAAACGCCCCGGCAACGTTTTCCATGGTCAGCAAATGGACCCTGTACTGTGTAGGGATTGGTCTGGTGGCCGGGATCGGAGCCATTGTTTTTCATTTTTTGTGTGATGTGGGGTTCCATTTTTTTATGCACCAGCTGGCCGGGTATCATCCCCCGTCACCGGCCGGGGAGCATTCCTTATTTGAAGATCCTGAGACCGAACTGGTGCGCTACATGCTTCTTATTCTGCCCTGCATCGGCGGATTGGTGAGTGGTTTTCTGGTGTACACCTTTGCTCCGGAGGCCGAGGGGCACGGCACAGACGCTGCCATTGATGCCTATCATAACAAGGGGGGGCTTATCCGTGCCCGGGTTCCCTTTATCAAGACCCTGGCATCGGTCATTACCCTGACCTCTGGAGGTTCAGGGGGCAGAGAAGGACCCATCGCTCAGATCGGGGCGGGGTTTGGTTCGTTTCTGGCGACGAAGCTCAAGCTGTCCCGCCGGGAACGCCGAATCATGCTGGCTGCCGGCATGGGTGCGGGTATCGGGGCTATTTTCCGTGCCCCCCTGGCGGGAGCCCTTTTTTCAGCGGAAGTCCTGTACAAAGATCCGGATATTGAGCCCGAGGTGCTCATTCCCTCTGGCATGGCTTCGGTGGTTGCGTACTGCACCTTTTGTGCGGTCTTTGGCTGGGGTTCTCTGTTCCATTCCCCGGATTTTACGTTCAGTGATCCCGTAGAGCTTATCCCGTATATCCTTCTGGCCTTTGTGGTCACAGGATTCGGCTGGCTGTACGTGCGTTTTTTTTACGGGATCACCGGATTGTTCCGTAAATGGAAGATACCCAACCATATCAAACCGGCCATTGGCGGATTGATCACCGGGATGATCGGCTTTTTTCTGCCCCAGACCCTTTCCTTCGGGTACGGCTACATGCAGCAGGCCATCAACAACGAATTATCCATCATGTTTCTGTTGGCCCTCTGTCTGGGCAAGATTCTAACCACCTCGTTTACCATCGGTTCGGGTGGTTCAGGAGGGGTGTTTGGTCCTTCGGTGGTTATCGGCGGGGCCGTGGGCGGAGTGGTGGGCAATCTTGCCAATGTGTGTATCCCCGGTCTTGTGGGAAACCCTGGTTCCTTTGTGGTCGTGGGCATGGCCGGATTTTTTACGTCCGTTTCCAACACCCCCATTTCTACGATTATTTTTATCAGTGAAATGACCAACTCCTATCATCTCCTGCTCCCCAGTCTGCTGGTCTGTTCCATTTCCTATATGATTTCTAAAAAATGGACCATTTATGTTAAGCAGGTCCAGAGTAAGATCGATTCTCCAGCCCATGCGGGTGATTTTTTTGTGGATGTTCTGGAACGTATCCGGGTTCGGGATCTCAAGGATCGCTTGGTCCAACCGACCATGGTGCGTAATGATATGCCCCTGTCCCGGTTCAAGGAAATATTCAGCCACACTAAACAACATTATTTTCCCGTTGTGGATAGCCGGAATCGTTTTGTGAGTATTTTTTCATCTACGGATATCCGTGAGATTCTGTTCGACAAAGGGCTGGATGAACTGGTGGTCATGGGAGATATCGGGACCAGGGAAATTCTGGCTACCACTCTCAATGAGGATCTCAATACCGTGTTGGGGCGGTTGACGGTCAGGAATATCGACAGTCTGCCGGTGGTCAAGGCAGGCGATCCCTATACCTTGATAGGGATGCTCCCGAGGCGGGCAGTCATTGATTTTTATAATGGTCAGGTGGAGGCGATGAAAAAACGGGTGGAAGAGGGATGATCCGGGTCGTCTGGAGGAATAATTTTTCAAGAACATTTTGTGGATAGGTATAGTGTGAGCAACTTATGACATTTGAAATCCATCCTCAATTGATAGCCGATTGCCATCATCTGGGATCGTTGTCCGTCTGTCATGTCCTTCTGCACAAAAATGCTATCCTGCCGTGGTTTATTCTGGTCCCCGAAGTTGGGGATGAAGATTTCCTTGATGTGGACCCGGAGATCAGAAACCAGATCGTGCAGGAAGCCGCATGGATCTCGGCGTTTATCAAGACAACCATGCGTTGTTCCAAAACCAATGTTGCCGCTATCGGCAATGTTGTCCGTCAGCTCCACGTCCATATTGTGGGCAGAAATCCCGGAGATGCCTGCTGGCCCCAGCCTGTATGGGGGAATCTGAATACGGTTGCTTCATATACGACAAAGGATCTTGCAGAGATCCTGCACGCGATGCAGCATGGTGATGTATGGGGTGAGCAGTTTACGCCTTGCTGATTGGTGGACGATTCGTGTTGGGGATTTCAGTTTATCGTTATGCCGTCTTCCGTAGCGACAAGGCGTGCCTTGTCGCTACGGAAGACGGCGATATTTCCTTGAATGTCATTGCTGAAAGGCATGAATTGGCCCGTGTGGTGGCGTAAATAGGGAGTTATATCCCCAAAGGATTAGAGACGTGCTTCTTGCGGCAGGATGCAGGTTGTTACGGCAAGGCAAAGGTAGTTCATGAACTATGGTTCAGCCCTTTGACACAGCGGATGTGTTCACTGTTCCCTTTTCAATAAAATCCCTGCATCTTGCGAATGAGATATTGAAGCAAGCAGGATTACCGAAACAGTTTTAGATTCAAATTTACCGGCCTAGGCGCGGACTGATCAGCCACGCCGAAAGGGTGTGTCCCTAAGCAATGATCATTTGCTCTCAACCTGGTCAATTTTGGGTTATCAAAAACAAATTTCCCCACTCCACATGACTTACCGGCAGCTGGTTCAGCTGGTCCCGGAAATGTCGCCATTTGGGCATGAGTGTATCCATCAGGGCCACGAATCGTTGGTTGTGGGTGGGTTCGATGAGATGGGCCATTTCATGGACAATGATGTATTCCAGATACTCCATTGGTTTTTTGGCCAGGTCGGTGTTCAGGCGGATAGTTCCAGCGGTGGGGTTGCTACTGCCCCATTTGGTCTTCATTTTTCTGATAAAAAGACGTTCCACTTTTACGCCCACAATCTTTTCCCATTTTGCGATCAGAGGCCTGGCTTGCTTCCTGAGTTCTTTGCGGTACCAGGTATCGACGATCTCCCTGCGTTTGTTTTCCGGCGTTCCGGGGCGGACGGTGAGGGTGATGTTTGCATGTCCCAATTCCACGCGAGGAGCCTGGTCCGCTTCCACAATCCGCATCAGAAAACGTTTACCCCATACATTGCAGAAATTGGGACAGGCAAGCTATGCCCGGATCTGTCTTCACCTGCCATATTTTTGTTCCTCGGCAACGTCTGGCGCGCAGAGATACAGACATCTCCTGTTCAGAGAGGTGCACTGGGCGTTTAACCATATTTTTGGGGGAAACCTCGGAGCAATGGGAGCTTACGGATACGGGCAAGGCAGATTTTGGGCGTGGGGTGCCAAGGCACACTCTTCTGGCCGGGGAATGGTTGCAAGTCCTGGTTTGTTTGTGGGGTAAACAGGGTCAGGTGAGACGTTTGAGGGAGAACACGCCGTCCAGTCCGGCTATCTTCTGGGGCTTTTTTTCTCCTTTGCATGCGAAATGGTTCCGGAATTTGTCGAAGTGTTCGGATACAAATTCTCTGGAGCCAATGATGCCTGCCTCGGTGAAATAGCGTGTCCTGTATTTGAGGCGATCGGCAAGGGTCATGCGGTAGCCTTTTTTCTTCTCGGCCTTGACCAGCTTGGGATCAAGGCTGGCACCTTTTCCCGTATCCATTGCTCCGGTTTCATAGACAAATTTGCGGTAGGCCTGGAAGCGGTCAATGCGGTCGATGTCCCATTCGGCAAGTCCGAAATCAAGGGAGAGAAAGCTGTCCCGGTTGCCCGTCTGGGCGTGGTAGCCCAGAGAGCACCAGCGGTAGTCCTCGGGGCGCTTCACCATGCCCGCGCGTACGGGATTCAGATCAATGTAGGCCAGGCAGTGTATCAGCGTGCGCCCGTTCTGGACGATGACACTTTTGAATCGATCCCCCCAGAGATAGCCTTTCCGGTTGTGTCGCTTGTTGTAATAGCGGGAAAAGCTTTGCTTGATTTCCTTGATCATTTCCGAGAGCGAACTCCATTTTTGCCTCACAGCTGGGATTTTTTTTTTAGAGAGCAGCGCCTTGGGACCATGAGCCCGGATAGAGCGTTCATGCAGCTCTTCGTCGGAGACGTGATCTTTGGGAAACATGCGCACGAGCAGGTGAAAATGGTTGTCCATCAGCGCATATCCTAGAATTTCGGTGAAGTAGATGCGGGAATATCGCTGTATCAATTGCTGCAGGAAGTCTTTGTCCGCGCCATTGAAGGGGAGTCCATCCAGGGCTGTACGGGAAATGACATGGTACACCGCCGGATTTTTAGAAATAAGAAGCCGGGGAATGCGGGGCATGGCTGTCTCCATGAAAGAGATTTTGGTGGATGGACCATGCGTAGCATAGAATTGGGGGATGTGCCATACATAGTTTGCCTGTCCCGGATTGATTAATCACCGAAGAAATCAACAAAGGGGCGGCGGATGGTTTCAAGGTTCGGCCTGAAATGGTCGGGCGTGCATATCCCAAGATGAACCTTGAACGGGGCAAGGATTCGAAAGGATCTTTTGTCCGGATCAGCGAAGAAAAAATAAAAGCACTCCAAGAACCATCACAACCGTCACAACCGTCAGGAAGTGAGACACGGCCTTGGTTCCCATCGAATGACGGTTCAAAACAACCGTCACAACCGTCACAGGATCGGGGCGGAAAAAATGACGGTTATGATGGTTCAAAAGAACCGTCACAGCCCGGGAGCCCTTGCCCTGTAAAGGTTAATGACAGTTATGACAGTTATGACGGTTCAATAGGTACGTTTTCAGATTCAGACGTGGTGGAGTTTTAACCATGGCCACCACCATATCCCGAAAGCTGGACGAACTGGAAGCGGCCAGGGTGGTTTTCTATATCAGGAACGGCAGGCTATTTGTTGAAGGTCTGGCCAGGTGCGGGGATTCGGATCTTCCCGGATGGATCAAACACAACAAGGCCCAGATCATGGAAGAGGTCAAGGCCAGAGATCACGAACGAAGCCAGGGGGCACGACTACGAGAACGGCGAAACATGCCCGGGCGTTGTCCCTGTTGCGGTGAAAATGATTGGTGGGAAAATAATATAGGCGGGTGGATATGTCAGACGTGCCACCCAAGGAACGGAAAAGATGGATTCAATATTTGAAGATATAATGTTGTTTTTATTTTTTGGGTACATATTTTTTTTCGTGGTGAAGATATGGAGAAGAGTAGAAAAAATAGAGAATGGTCCGGTGCTGGGGGGAAAGAATGAGTAAAGAAATAGATAGCTTAGGTACAAAAGACGGCAGGCGGGAAACGCTTATTGAATATCTTTCTGATCCAGGGAATGAATGGCCCACAAAAGAGAAAATGTCTCTTGATGTTCTTGGAATGGAAAGCAAAATTTATGTGAATAAGACCTGGCCAGCGGCAGAGTTTCAAAAAGAGATTGCAGGCCCGGCGTTGGCATTAAGACGGGCAAGATACGCCCCCAAACTTTCCCGAGTGGATCAGGCCCTTTTTGAACAGGCCCAAGAGGGAAACGTCCAGGCAATCAAACTTGTCTATGAACGCTTTGAGAACTGGAAGCCAGGTCAACAGGTGGAGTTAACACCAGGGCAGGCAGACCGTGAGATGACAATCAAGTTTATACGTTGCCACGAGGATGCACTAAAAGAGTTGAAATAGTTCGGCGATGACCGTGATTTTTTGGGGGGAGGACAGCCGGGCAGACATGCCCGCTCCCCCTACGACAGGCCTGTTCCACTGAAGCCTTTATCAAACAATTATGTCTTGCAACGGTGTTTACAGGGTGATATATTTTTGAGAAAAAGGAGATTGTGTTATGAAACGAATGTTTGTCTGTTTGGTCCTTCTGTTTCTGTTGCCCAGTTGTGCCTCAATGAATGTAAATCGTGAATTTGATGCCAACCAAAATACCTTTATTTCAACGCGTTGGCCAAATATTAAGATAAAAATAAATCCTGATTTAAAATTTATCGGAGAAATAAATAGTAAACAGGGTTTAAGAAATTCAGATGATCTTTCAGGTACTTCTGCAAAGAATCAATATTTTGTGTTCGCCAAAGGTAATATAAGCTTAGAGAAATTTTTTATAATTACGATATCACAGTTACAAAAAGGTTATTACTGGAAAGAACTTTTTTACGACGATGAATTTAACATAAAAAAACAGAACACAAAAATAAACGGAGATAGGTATCAGGGGGTAATAAGAATTTTTGGACCTAGAATCTTTAATCAAGACGTATCAGATTGTCTTATAAAAAACGGATTCTATGTTGAAAATACCTATCTTACAAAAAGGATTGGGAAAAGAATAAAAAACAAAGAAATTAAGGTCTATATGGATTACGGGCTTGCGATGAACGAAGCAAATTCAGTTATAAATAACTGGACTGCTGGTAATGGATTTAATGAGGAACAAAGAAAATGTCTCAAGAATATCGAATATGATTTTTTAAACGATATAGAAATAGTAGAGAATAACCAATAATTATAATTCTAATGATAAACATTGCCAGACTATTTTTTTCGAATGATTGACTTGGCTTCGCATGACAATCTTATCTATAAAAGGGGAGTAAGCCTAACTAGATAGCCAAGAGCCTTTACAAACTGTTCTAACACGAAAAGACCGTTCTTCTTAATTTGGAGGACGGTTTTTTTGTGTCCAAGGGGAAAATGAAGCCGTAGGATGACCTCTATTGCGTTTTTAGTGTATGCACCTTGGGATGACATGAAAAAACAGAACAAAAGCGATGCAAGGCAAATATGGACGGAATATGGAGGATGCAGGGAAAAAGTTTTTTTAGTGGGAGAAAATAGACTACCTGGCCAAGATCAGGGCGGAAATTGATTTTTTGATAAAAATAGGACCGGCCAAGCAACCACGAAAAAGTAACTCCAAATTGAAAAAGGTAACCCTAGGGTAACCCTGAACGGCAAAAACAAAAAAAGGACTTGCAAATTCAATTTGTAAGTCCTTGATTTTTGTGGTGCTCCCGGCAGGATTCGAACCTGCGACCCACGGATTCGAAGTCCGGCACTCTATCCAGCTGAGCTACGGAAGCAAATCGGTTATTTGGTACGGTGGATTATTTCTCTATGTGCCCGTGTTCACTGTTCAGCGCCCAGAGGATCAGACCAAGACAGCTGAGTCCGGTAAGCAGAATGAGTCCTGTGTAAAGCATGGCGTCCCCCCTCAGATAAGTGTATTTAATTTTTGGGGTGCGCATATACGGGCACCCTTCACTGACTGTGTCTCAGTGATTGAAGATCCTTAATGCTTTTTGGAACGGATTTCAATGTTTTCTTGCGTAAAAAAAAGATGCGTTAGTAAGGAGGTCAGGGGCCTGCTTTATTCGGGCTTGTTCCGGTTGTGTTGTATTCCCTCTTAGCACGCTTCCGTCTTGATTTTTTACTTAAATTGGGGGATGCATGGCTTTAGTTAGATATTCGTTTCCCAAAGAGTTGGCAAAATCATTTTGTATTTTTCAGGGAGTCCCAAGGTTCGAGGTTATGAAAGTTTATTGGTTTTGCGTCCCACTTGTTATGTATGTATGTTTTTTTGGCGTGGTCCCCTCGGCTCCAGCCGGTGAGAATCCGGTCTCGTTGACCATGGAACAATGTATTATCAAGGGGTTGCAGGATAACCCTCGGGTCGAATCATTCCGTAAGTACATGAAGAGCGCCGAGTATGGAGTGGCGGCGGCCAAGGGGCACTTGGGACCCTCCATGACTGCGAACTATCGTTATCTGCGCAATGAGCATGATATTTCCATCTACAGCTTGGCGCAGGATGATTGGCTGCTTAATCTCAACCTGCACCAGCCCTTGTTTACGGGGTTTCGGTTACTGAGTATTTTAGAAAAATCCGAGCTAGCCAGGGACCAGGCCCAGGCCCGACTGGAGCAGGTTGAGCAGGGGCTTATCTTGAATGTTCAGCAGGTTTTTTTGAATCTGCTCCACGCCCGTGAAAATGTGCGTAGCTCCAAGGATTCGTTGCGCAGACTTCAGTCACAGCGGACTGTTATCAATGCCTTTTACGACGTGGGCCTCCGGCCAAAACTTGATG
>JAQVZR010000374.1 GCA_028708105.1 Desulfoplanes sp.
GAAGAATATCCACGGTGATAATGATTCCTGATCCGTCAAGTTTTCTTGTGTAGCTCATGCCCATAGTGGGAATGTGCGAAAAAAAGAAAAAATAGGGGGGCGTTCTGACCAGACCGGGATGTTTGAGTGCCATCTGATACCATGGGCGCTTTGTGGGATCAAAGGTTGTCGAGGTATGTGTTAGGGTCCGCACCCTGAGGTTCTGATCAAGAAATCGGGACGTTCGTATCTGTTCCCCGTCGTGTTCATCGACATCAACGACGATCCATCTGTCCTGGGGTGCTGCACCTTCGTGTTTACGGATACGGGTATTGCTTCCAGGATTGATCACCTGGAAAAACATGCCGTCGGGATAGGTGATGGATACTGAATACAGCTGCTTGTTTTCTTTCATGATACTGGTCAGCAGCGCCAGTTTTTTGTGCCGATTTTTTTCATCAGGTTTTGAGATAAGCTGCTTGATCGGAGTAAGTCGGTTTACAATGTTACCTGAATGTTGGTCCAGGGTCCGGATGTGTTCGTTGATTTTTTCTGCAGTGGTTGCAAAAACGTTTTTTGCCGCAGATGCAGCGAATTGGCGGTCGAAATAAAAATGCACGCCCAGAGAGACCCCGGCAGTCAGACAGGTGGCTATGATGAAAAATGACAAAAGTGCCGTCCGGATCGGCACTGTGCGTTTTTGATTTTCTGTTTTCATGAGTTCCAGCCGTGTTCGGGTGAAGGTAGGATGATCTGTTCTATGTCTGTTTCAGGCGGCAGATATGCCGTATGTATGACATATTGGTCATCAAAAAAATGCATCAGGCATGGCCTGGATTTGTGGGGCACGTAACATATTCTGGTAAGATAGGCCAACAAACCAGGGGGGGCTGGCAGGGCCTGCCATTGCCTACCCGTTATTAAAGCATGGACCGACAATAGGCCTTGGCGGGGACATGATCTTCGGCATGGAAAGAGATACCTGCTGTCTGTTGTAATCAGGAAATCTCCCCTCCGGCTATCGCTGAAGGGGAGATTTCCTGGATTCGAACTATGTTGTGTACGGGCCGTTTATGCGGAGGTCTTGGCCGGAGAAAGACGGGCAGGTGTTTATAATCCATGTAGTGATGCTTCCTTCAACTAGCTGGGTGTGAAGATGCTATCATCTGGAGGCAGATATCGTTGCGGCCGAGGCAGACTCATTTAGGCATTCGGTCTGTCTTTTTTGGTCTTTTTTTTTGCCTCGGCGGCTTTGAGTTTGGTGATCTCTTCTTCACGCAGGGCTCGTCTGAGTACCTTACCCACGAGTGTTTTGGGGAGTTCCTTCCGGAATTCGACCTTTTTAGGAAGTTTGTAATTGGCCAATTTTTCTCGGCAGAAGGAGATAATTTCTGCTTTGGTCAGTGTTTCTCCCGGTTGCGGGACAATATAGGCCTTGATGATTTCTCCCCTGGTATGATGAGGAATGCCCACGGCAACCGCTTCTTTGATTTTGGGATGTTCGTGCAGCACCTCGTCGATTTCTCTGGGATAAATATTATATCCACCTGAAATGATAAGATCTTTTTTTCTGTCCACAATGAAAAAGTAGCCTTCTTCATCCATGTAGGCGATGTCCCCGGTGTATAGCCAGTTATTGCGCAGGGTGGAGGCTGTTTCGTCGGGCCGGTTCCAGTATCCCTTCATGACTTGTGGTCCGCGGACGACAAGTTCTCCTATCTGTCCCGGTTGCAAGGGGACGGTGCCAACCTCCATGTCCACGATGCAGGCATCGGTATCCGAAATGGGCAGTCCTATGGAGCCGATTTTGTGGTTGCCGTTCAATGGATTGAAATGGGTGGCAGGCGATGCCTCGGTCAGCCCGTAGCCTTCGATGATTTCTGCCCCTGTAATTTTTTTGAATTGTTTGATAATTTCTACAGGAATGGGGGCCGAACCCGAGATGCAGAATCGGATGGATGACATGTCAAAGGTTTCGATCTCTTTTTGCTGCAGCAGAGCCATGAATACTGCCGGAGCTGATGGAAAAATGGTCGGCCGCACTTTTTTTGCCGATTTGAGAATATCCCTGGGGACGAATCGGGGAAAGGGGACCATGGTCGCACCCATGGCTGTGGCAAAATTCACGCAGACATTCAGTCCGAAAATATGGAAATAGGGGAGGACTCCCAGCAGCACTTCGTGGTCCTTGCCCAGTTTATGGAGCAGAGCCAGGTATTGCTGGACGTTCGTGGCCAGATTTTGGTGGGTTATCATAACCCCTTTGGAAACCCCAGTTGTCCCTCCTGTATATTGGAGTAGAGCGAGGTCTTTCTCAGGATCAACCGTGTGCGGCCTGAATACAGCATCCTTGTTGAGCAGATTTTTCCAGGGCAGTACTTTTTGGTTGTCGTAGGGAACAATTGGGGCGTTGTCTTTTTTCGCTTTGAAATTGTAGAGGATATTCAGGGGAAAGCGAAGACAGTCTGAGATACGGGTAACGAATATTTTGGAAAGTTCAAATTTGTCTTCCAACGCGTGCAGCTTGGGCCAGAGAAGATCAAGGGTGATCAGCATCTTTGCCCCGGAATCGGAAAAATGGTGTACCAGTTCTTTTTCCATATACAAGGGGTTGGTCATGACTGCGATACATCCGGCTTTGAGCACACCATAAAAGGAGATGATGGTCTGGG
>JAQVZR010000375.1 GCA_028708105.1 Desulfoplanes sp.
GGGGATGACCATCACACTTTCCAGGGCCAATGAACCAGATATCACCAAACGCATCCTTTTTCAGCGCTGTTACCGGACGACCCGCCCCTGCGGGACCAGGACCCCGGCATCCGTAGCTCAGGCCATCAGCGAAGCCATGAAGGAACTTTCGGCAAACATACAAAACGATGTCGCTCAGGCCATTGCAAAAGATTTGCAGGCAGCCGTTGATCAGCCCTGATCCAACAGCCCCAGATAATACCGCACCATCACCAAGGCTTGCACATACCCGCCATCCTCCGTCATCTCCGCCCGGATATATTCCAGAAGAGACCTGGCCATATCTATTTCATTGTCCCGGATAAGACTTCGAAAGACATAGGCATACACTTCCGCCTGGGATGCCAGGTCCAGGCGGAAAAACATGTCTGCCACCTCTTCCCAGCGCTTTTGGTCCGTCAGCCAGCAGACCCCCAGACGCTGCTGTTGGCGTGCGTCACAGGAATTCCGGAATTCCAAGGCAAAGGGCAGGGCCGCATCAATATATTTTTTGAGGGTCAGAGGCGGCTCGGGGGAACAATAGAAACAGGGTTCCAGCATCCCGGGGGTCCGTCGTCCGTGGATATGAACCGTTTCCCCGGGCCTGGTAAGAACCCGGCTCAGAGGCGTGTTGTGATAGATACGGGCCCCGATGGTGTACTCATACCGGCGCCAGGGCGAGGGCGCGTAGCGCTGCATGAGTTCCAGGGTCTGATCCAAAGATTTCCAGCTCTCTCCCGGCAGACCGAAAATCAGATCCACCGTATGGTCCAGACCGTACTCGGCGCAGAGATCCAGGGTCTGCAGAATATCCTTCTGCCTGTAGGACATGCCGTTTCGTCTGAGCACCGAGTCCACAAAACTGTCGCAGGTAAACACCAGGGAAAAGCCCGCCTTTGCCAGCAAATCTGCCAGCTCCGGGGTAAAGGGACGGGGAAGAAACTGGGAGGCAAACCGAAAATGCTCATGCAGACCGGAGTTGAACATACCCTGCAATAACCTCAGGGGATAGGTGAGATCCGGTATATTGAATTCCGTATCAATAAAAAAAATTTTGCGGACATCCGGATAACAATCTGCAAGGCTTTGTATTTCATCCAGCACCTCTTCCACGTCCCGGTGCAGAAAGGTACGGCCTTCAAGGAGGGGCTCCACACAAAAGGAACACCCCTGGTTGCACCCGCGTTTAAGCTGTACCGGAAGGGCCGCTGTTTCAAAGGCGTACCGGAATTTAGGATCGCGATGCAGGGGAATATGCGGTGAAAATGCATAGGATGTACGTGGATTCTTCCTTACGACACCGGATTTGTCCTGCCATACCAGCCCCGGAATGTTCTGCACCAGATCCTCATCCGGCCATGCCTTAAGAAACTCCAGCATGGGCAGTTCGCCCTCCCCGTAAATACCATACCAAAGCCCCAGTTCCTTAAGCATGGCTTCGGGAGAGATGGTAAATCCCCCTCCCCCGGCAAGGACAGGAATGTCCGGCACATGATCCCCCAGCCAGGTGCAGATGTTTTTCACCTGAGGAAGAAAATAGCGGGCGGAAAAACCCGGTCCCTGGAACGTGCCATAGGTCTCACAGGCCATGGTGGTGTCGATATTGCGGATTCCCAGACCGATGCAGTCCGGACGGGTACGCATGAGGATGGCATGAAGATTTTCTTCCAGACACGGACCAGGCAGAAACGGGTAATCCAGATCCACCTCAAAACCATGGGCACGCAAAAAACTGGCAACAATATCCAGACCAAAAGGGTAGACCTGTTTCACCAGGTAATATTCATCCGTGTACAGCAGCAGAATTTTTTTCAAAGGAGTATGCATCATGGGCAAGGGGGTAAAAAGATACTCGGACGGGTCCACAATAGGTACCGCTTGTTTTGACTCACGGCACCAAACAATACCAGAATTTTTACCCCCAAACAAAAAAGGCCGCCTCACAATGAGGCGGCCTTAAGGGAGGGGTGTTTATCCTACCCGGTGTTTAAGGGCCGGGAAGATTTTAGCCAGAGCCTGAGCCCTGTTCATAGTATGGGGTTGTTTGGCCGAAGCCACGGCAAACTTATGATACCAGGACGGGGGATAGATGGAGAGATAGATTGTACTCACATCGTCCGGATCAAGGAGCTGGGCATCGGGATACTTTTTCTTGAGTTCGGTTAACCGTTTTTCCGCCAGAGCAAGCATGTCCTCACGTTCACCAAAATTCATGGTTCCGGTGGGACAAGCCTGGACACAGGCGGGCAAAAGACCGTTTTGCACCCTGTCCAGACACATATCGCATTTGCTCCAAATCCCGGTTATGGGATCACGTCGGGGGATATTATAGGGACAAAGCTCTTCGGGATTCAGATCGCCTATCTTCTTGGTAAAATCCGTAAAGATAACCGCACCGGTCTCGGGATCTTGCACAATGGCCCGTTCGTCATAATCATCGGCCATGCCCTTGCATGGCGGATCAATACAATGACGGCACTGTTCAGGGAAAAAGAGCCACTTCACGCTGTCCTGAACATCATGTTCCGAGTACCGGACCAGTTTATAAGTCGTAAAGGACAAATCCTGAGGGTTCTGATAGCTTCCCACGTTCTTTGTTTTTTCAGCCGGGAGTTTGTGACACTGCTTACAG
>JAQVZR010000376.1 GCA_028708105.1 Desulfoplanes sp.
TGTGTGCATGCTTGTCCCTCTGGGGGTAGGTGTCTTCTGGCTTGGTCGGGGCGTGTATTTCGCCTGGACCTGCGTGCTTTGTTATTCGTTATTTCTGAGTACCGCCATGACGATGCGATACCGGGGAGGCAAATGGAAAAAAATACGCATGGCCGGAGATGACAATGAGATAGTGTGACCAGGAAACAAGAGGCAGGGAGACATAAAAAAAGGCGGTCATATCTGATCGCCTTTTCTTGTGTTTTGTGTCGAGAGTTATGCTGTATGCTTTTTTGTCTTGGCGTAGATTTCGATTTTGATCAGTCTGCCGTCCAGACCGCCGCTTTTGATAGCTTTTTTAAAGGAGGTACGCAGGCCTATGGATTTGATGAGTTCGCGGTTCCCGCAATAGATATAGGCGGTGGTGTCCAGGCAGTGCTGTTTGAGAAAGTCACCGATATCCTTGTAAAATTTTTTGAGTTCCTCTTCCTTACCCAGGCGGATGCCGTAGGGAGGGTTGGTCAGAATCGTGGTGCCGGAAAGGTCGGGGATGGTCCGTAGATCCTTGGTCGTGAGCTGGACCTGATTGTCAATGCCAAGAATTGCCAGGTTGGCACGGGTGGCTTCAATGGCACGGGTGTCTTGGTCGTTGCCCATGACCAGGCCGGACGGCAGGTCGATAATCTTGCTGTCAGCGTCTTCTCTGACTTCCTGCCAGATTTCTTTGGAAAATTCGGGCATGTTTTCAAAACCGAAACGCTTGCGCAAAAAGCCTGCAGGCATGTGTCTGGCATGCATGATTGCCTCGCAGAGCAGGGTGCCTGATCCGCACATGGGATCACAAAGAGCAGTGGTCCCTGACCAGCCGGAGAGCCGGACGATGGCTGCGGCTACGGTTTCCTGCATGGGAGCCTCGACCGATTTGGCCCTGTATCCCCGACGGTGCAGGGAACCGCCGGAAAGTTCCAGACTGATAGTGGCTTTATTATCACGAATATGCAGGTGGAACCAGACGTCTGGTGTTTTGGAATCAATACTGGGGCGTTCGCCGAATTTTTCCCGGAATGCATCCACAATGGCATCTTTGAGGCACAGGGATGCGTAATGAGAATTCGTGATGGCAGAACCGGATACATGGCTGAAAATGGCAAAGGTTTGGTCCAGCTTTAAAAAATCAGTCCAATCTATTTCCTGGGCCCGTTTGTAGAGATATTTGGTGGCGTGACAGTCAAATCCGCTCAGGGGTGCGATAACCCGGGTGATCAGGCGGGACATATAATTGATCCGGTAGAGTGCCCTGGTATCGGCTTGGAAAAACAGGCCGCGAAAGGTCTGGGCGATATTTGTAGCCCCGAGTTCAGCCAGCTCTTCGGCCCCCATGGGTTCGAGCCCGTCGGCGATCTGGGCGAAATAGCGGTTGGTTTGCTGGTAGTCATACATGGATGGATTCCGGGGATGCGAGATAAAAGATGAAGGATATGAGCAGCGAGAATATGGGGACGACCGGCCGGTCGCCCCTATATTTCACGTTTGTGGTTAGGCCTCTTCCAAGGGGAGATTGATGGCTCTGTCCATTCTGGTCAGGGTTTGTTCCCTGCCCAGGGCGTCCATGGTCTCGAACAGACCGGGGCTGACGGTTCTCCCTGTCAGTGAAACCCGAATGGGCTGGGCAATGGCCTTGAATTTGATTTTTTTGGCCTCGATGTATGCGGCGGCAACGTCTTCCATGGATTTTTGGTCAAAGACCGGCAGCTCTGAGAACAGTCCCCGCAGATTGGCGAGGTGGTCTCGGTGTTCAGATTGGAGGAATTTCTGGACGGCCTGGGGGTCGTATTCGATATCTTTGGCGTCCTGGATAAAAAATAGGGACTGGTCGGCCATTTCCTGCATGGTTTTGGCCCTGGGCTGATACAGGGGGATGAAACGCTTGAGATACTCGCGATCCAGATGGGCATGGCCCATACGTTCAAAATGCCAGATCAGAATGTCAGCCAGGCGGTCAATATCGGCTTCCTTGATGTAATGGCTATTCAGCCAGTTGAGCTTGTCCATGTCAAAGACGGACGCCGATTTCCCCAGGTGATCCGTGGAAAAGTAGTTGATGAGTTCATCCCGGGAAAAAATTTCCTGATCGCCGTGGGACCAGCCCAATCGTGCCAGATAATTGATCATGGCTTCGGGAAGATACCCCATGTCCCTGTACTGCATGACCGATGTGGCACCATGACGCTTGGACAGCTTTTTTTTGTCCGGGCCGAGGATCATGGGTACGTGACCGAATTTGGGGACCGTGAATCCAAGGGCTTCGTAGAGCAGGACCTGCTTGGGGGTGTTGCTCTCGTGGTCATCTCCGCGGATGATGTGGGTCACCTTCATCAACGCATCGTCCACAACCACTGACATGTGGTAGATGGGGCTCCCGTCGGCCCGGCGGATAATGAAATCGTCCAGTTCCTCATTGTCCACGGCAACGCTGCCTTTGATGAGGTCATGATAGATGGTTTTGCCTGAGAGAGGGGTTTTGAAACGAACGACACGTCCGGGACCGGGGCCAAGATGTCGTTCTCGACAGCGGCCGTTGTATTTGGGCTTTTTCCCTTGGGCGCGGGCCTGTTCGCGCATGGCGTCCACCTCGTCAGGGGTGCATTCGCAATAATAGGCGTGGCCTGT
>JAQVZR010000377.1 GCA_028708105.1 Desulfoplanes sp.
AGATAGTATACTTACCCCGGCAACACAAAAGCCGCCCCTGCGCCTTCCAAGAGACTGCGCCGCACCGGGCGGCTTTTCTTCTGGCATCATTCATTGCGCCCCACACGGTCCGTCAGATAACAGCATCCAGGGGACTCAGCCCGGAACGGCAACCGTACAATATTGACTTTTCCCCCAGCAGCCGTAAGCAAAAGGTTCTTACGACCCAGCATAAGGAGCAACTATGCCTTTATCACGACGTCGATTCCTGCAGGCTTTGGCCCTAGCCGGTATCGGTCCTGTATTGCCGTCCACAGCCAAAGCCGTAGAACAGGGGGAAGAACTGGCCACCCTGCTTGATATCCGCAAATGTATCGGGTGCGGCGAGTGCGTGGCTGCCTGCCTAAAAGGCCAACGGACATAATATGCATGACCCTGCGTGGCGTCTCGCTGCTAAAAGCGCGATATGAAGACTGAAAAGGATGTCTCCCCAAGACCGGCCATTTTTCACCCGGATCATAGCTTGCAGTTTTGCCCGTCTCTGATTACAGCAACATCCGCAAATGTCATTGCCGCTGTCTCCTTAAAAGCGTTCTAAAACAACAGATTGTTCCCCAACATATGAATATCGGATTTGATGCCAAGCGGTATTTTTTAAATGCCACCGGACTCGGTACCTATAGCCGGAACACCATCCGCCTCCTGGACCGTTATGCCACGGAACACGATTATTTTCTTTACACCCCCAAGATATCCTCCCGGTTCGGATCACCCGTTTCAGGCCCCAATATCCATACAAGGACCCCGGCAAACGTGATAACCAGGGTATTTCATCCCCTGTGGCGAACCTTTCTGCTCGGCAGGCAGACTACCCAGGACAGCTTGGACATTTTCCATGGGTTGTCCCATGAAATTCCTTACGGCATATCACGAGCTACAAAAACCGTGGTCACCGTCCACGACCTCATTTTCCTACGCCATCCAGAGCTTTATCACCGGGTGGACGTAGCCTTGTATACAGCAAAATACCGTTCCAGCTGCCGACGCGCGGACAGGATCATTGCCATCAGCGAGCAGACAAAACAAGATATAACGACATTTTTCTCCATTGACCCGGAAAAAATCGACGTGGTCTATCAATCCTGTGACCCGGCTTTTTATCTCCCTCTGTCCGCACACGATCTGCAATCCATCCGTTCCAGGTATAGTCTTCCCGACGCATACCTCCTGTATGTGGGCTCTCTTGCCGAACGTAAAAACGTACTTACCCTGATTGAGGCTCTGGGCCGTATGCATCCGACACTCCGGATTCCCCTGGTTCTGGTCGGTCGGGGCAACAAGAGCTATCTGACCAGAATGCATGCCGCCATTGAAAAAAACAGGCTGACCAAGGATATCATTTTTCTGCACACAGTCCCGGCCGCAGACCTTCCAGCCATCTACCAGCAGGCACGGCTCTTTGTATATCCGTCCTTGTATGAAGGCTTCGGCATTCCCATCCTAGAGGCTCTGTTCAGCCGGACCCCGGTGATCACCTCGCAGGGGTCATGCTTCCGGGAAGCAGGCGGACCGGATACGATATATACTCCCCCCGGCGATGTGGATGCCCTGGCTCGTTCCATGGAACAGGTTCTTAAAAATTCTGCCCTGGCAGCCAACATGCGCGAAAAGGGAAGGCACTACGCCCGCGCATTCCACGAGCGCCAGGTGGCTCATCAACTGCTGGCCGTCTACATTGATCTCTGTGCACAACAGTGCTGACCCCTTTCCTTTGTTCATGGGGAAAACATGTATTGCTCACCATAAGGATGCACTGCTGCAGGTATCCAGGCATGAACATAGATTCCTTTGTCCAATATCAAGCGTTTCCCCGGATTGATTTACCCATAACCCGTCATTTTGTCCGGATACGTCCAGGACGGATGCAGAACAGATACTAATTCATGAGCCATAACCAATTTTTACTCATGCGCCTCAGTCACCTGGGGGACATCATTCTGACCACCGGCGTCATCGACTATTGGCACCGCAACTATGGCTGGACATTTCATTTCATCACCTCTCAATCCATGTTGCCCATACTCCAGGATCATCCGGCAGTGGCCTCAGTTATATCCGTAGCCAGGAAGATAGATCTCTGACCGCCTGGCTGCAATTTTGCCAGGCCCTGCGCCGAAAATACGCCCATCTTCCGTTCATTGATCTGCATGGAACCCTGCGTTCCAGAATTTTAGGGGCACTTTGGCCAAACAGCGTCATGCACTATCCCAAAAAGGGACTTTGCCGTCGCTTTTTCCAACGCACTCATAAGGACTATTTTCAAAAGAAACTGATCCAGGCCAATGTACCCCAGCGCTATAGCCTGGCCTTGGAAAAAACAGCTCCTCCCAAAGAGCTGCTCCGGCCAAACATTCCGGTCTCAGCCAGGGATCGCGCATGGGCTCAAAAACAGCTGGCTCTGACGCAACCGTTTGCGCTGGTAGCTCTTCACCCCTATGCCACCCACCAGGCCAAAGAATGGCCCAGGGAAAAATGGCTGGCACTGATGGAACGCCTGCACGCGCAAGGCATTGCCTGCATGGTCATCGGACAGTCCAAGATGCCGCCGCTGACTATGGAAAACACTTCTTGCAAAAATACCCAAAAAGAACAGATTCTTGATTTTAA
>JAQVZR010000378.1 GCA_028708105.1 Desulfoplanes sp.
CAGTCCCGGGGCGGCGAGGGATGAAAGCATGTCCGGAGTTTCGGCGTCCGGGCGGGTGGAATAGCGGATATGGGAAAGCACTCCCTGGTCTTTGAATATTTTTGCCAGGGCAAGGAATCGGCTCATCCATACCTGGGGGATGCCTGTGAAGGTACCTCCGAAAAACCCTAGGCCGATGGCCGGGCGTTTTTCTTTCGCCCGCTGTTCCAGGCTGCGGGCAAGATGATCGAAACTGGCCTGCAGCGATGTTGTTCCCTGACCTGTTTGGAGGTGCTGGGAGCAGTAGATGCATCTGCTGGGACATCCCTGGAAGGGAAGAAATTCAGGCCAGGTGCGCAGGTGTCGGTGCTTGGGTTCAGGATGGGAAAAAGTGATCATAATGTATTGATTATTGGTGATAAATAGTGTCTGAAGGAGGCGTTTGTCAGCGTTGATTGCCAGGCTGGTTTTGTGAAATTCTAAGGCCACCCATGACGCTGTTGCACGGGATGAAGATATTTTTTTTGCATCTCTTTGTTTTAACTGTCCATTCTACTTGTAATGTATATATGTTTTGTGTAAAGATTGTTTCAATAGCTTTTATGAAGAGCCTTACTGTGCATACAATCCTTTGGAAAAATCAAATTTTTCACTATCTATAACCATGTCAGGAGAAAAGCGATGAGTTCAAGGACACTGACCAAGGCTGACATTGTCAATGCCATCTACGAAAAGACCAATCGGAACAGGGCTGAGGTCAAGAAACAGGTCGAAAGTCTGTTGGGGATCATGAAGCAGGCCATCAAGAAAGACTATGCTTTGTTGAGCAGTGGATTCGGCAAATTTGAGGCCTATGAAAAAGAAGCCCGCAAGGGCAGAAATCCCCAGACCGGGGAGGGTATCATTTTGCCTCCGCGCAAGGTGGTTGTATTCCGTATTTCCAGAAAGTTCAGGGCAGAGCTCAATCCGCTAGAATAAAACACGATGGGTTTTCCCGGAACAGATGGTGTCTGGCATTTTCAGCCTCATCCAATGTCTGGAATGTACCGGCATGTACCTGCCAGTATGTTGTTGCGCTGAGTACAATCTGATGAATGCGAGTTTGTGAGTATCCTTCCTGCATCAGTTTTATCTGCAGTTTTGTGGCATTTTTCGCAATAGTAAATGATCCTACCTGCACATAAAAAGGACCCTTGAGGTCCTTTTTATGTGTCCCAAAGGCCTCAATATTGACCCTCGCTGTTCCTGGTCCCACAACGTCCAATTGCTTTGCCGCTTCATAGGACAGGTCGAGTATCCTGTTGTTGACAAAGGGACCCCTGTCGTTGACCCGCACCACCACATGCCTGCCATTATCCCTGTTGGTAACTTCCACCATAGTTTGCATGGGCAGGATGCGGTGCGCTGCCGTAAGCTTATACATGTTGTAGATTTCGCCGCTGGCGGTCAGTCTGCCGTGAAATTTTCTGCCGTACCAGGAGGCGATACCGCTTTCTCGGTAATCGTCAGCCGAGGCTACGGGGGTATAGGTTTGGCCCATAACAGTATACGTCTTCTGTGTCCCATGTTTTGCTGGAGGGGGGGGGACGCGTGTTTTGGAGGCGGGAGGACGTGTCGAAGTTATTCTTTTTGTGCAGCCTGCAAGGTTCATCATGCATGCGGTCAGCATGAGCACTGCTGTGAGCATAAGCACTGGGTATCGGTTCATCGACGGATCTTTTGAGCTATCGGTTGTAATCGGCATGATGGTTGAAGGCTAAAGGAAATCGGATCAAATGCCAAGAGAGCTCTTGGGAAACCTTTGACAGATCGATGACATCTCTCTACCACAGATCAATGGTGCAACGTACTCGAATATTGTCCGCCATGCTGTTTCTTTTGGCATGTATCCTGAGCTATCCGTCTGATGCGTCGGCATTTCCGGCCAGCGAATTCAAACAGGGATGGAAGGAATTTCATGTCCTGCTCAAAAATCCGCGCAAGGCCAAATACCGTTCCAATTGGTATGCGGTCAAGGATCGTTTTCAGCGGGCTTATACCCAATCCCCCAAAGGTTCTTACGCCCCCAAAGCCCTGTTTTATCTTGGTCGGGTCTATGATGAGATGTCCAAGGTGTCCATGGTGCGTTCGGACGCCCTGCAGGCTGTGGACTATTATCAGCGGGTGGTGTTGCGTTTTCCTGGGCATTCTTGGGCTGATGATGCCCTGTATCGTGAGGCGGAAGTGCAGCTTCACCAGCTGAAAGACAAAGACCAGGCCTATATATCACTGCTTTCCATTGTGCATACCTATCCCAAGGGAGATATGGTCCCTCAGGCCAGAAAGCTCTTAGATTCCATTGATCGCACCCAGCGGGAAAAACAGGTCGCCAGCGTAAAGAACAAGGCCGCGTCTCCTGTTCCCAAGGTTATTTCCCCTCCAGTGCGTCCTCCAGCTAACCCTCGTCCTTTTTCTGCATCTCCAGGCATTGTCGCCCCGGTTCATTTAACCGGTATCCGGCACTGGTCCAGTAATGCGTACACCCGCATCGTGCTGGATCTGGATAATCAGACATTCTCTCTCGTCACCTTTCCTACACCATTGCAAAACTGGGGCTACACCCTACGACCTATTATTTTTACATACGCTACGAAAATGGTGTCTCGTCCAAAAGCTCTCAAACGC
>JAQVZR010000379.1 GCA_028708105.1 Desulfoplanes sp.
CATTGGCCACAAAGTCTTTGCGCACGGTTTCCAACCGTTTGATTTCTGTGATGTCATGGAAAACAACGATCAACCGGGGTTCGTCTTTGCCCGTGGGTACAACATTGACGTCATAGTACTTATCGTTGGTTGTCCGAAGCTGCAGGTTGACGGGGCCGGGCTGCTGGTCTTGGTTTTGGATCATCTGATGGCAGGTGGATTCCAGCTCTGGGATGCGAATGGCTTCAATGGGACGGTGGCCGCGCTTATGAAGAATTGCAGGAAAGATGACTTCCATGCTGTGATTCCATTCCAGAATATTCCCTGCGTTGTCCAAGGCCATGACACCTTCATTCATGCCGTTTAATATGGCCTCCATTTCAAGCTTCTGGGAGGTTATTGTCCGGATATTATGTTCTATTTTTTCCGCCATGTGATTGACGGCCTTCAGCAGGGGGGTGAATTCCTTGCCGGGTGAGACCCGGATCCGTTTTGCATAATCGCCTTCCCCAATGGAAATGGCGATGGCAACGAGATGTTCCACTGATTTTGCAAGTTGGTTGGCAAAAACGGTTGTCAGGAAGGTAAAAATGAGCAGGGTCAAGGCGATGATGCCGAGAAAATTTTTGGTCATGATGTCCAGAAAGCTCTGGACCCGGGAATAGGGCATGGAAATGCGCAGCGTACCTGAACCCATACCGGCGATGCTTTCGGGTTGGGCCAGATAGATCAGGTGTTTGCCCATGGTGGCGCTGAATCTGATACTTACCCCCAGAGGCCCGGCCAGAGCCTGGGCGATTTCCGGCCGTGATGCATGATTTTCAAGGGTCGTCATTTTTTCGGGTGCTACATCCGAATCCGCCACCACCTTGCCGTTTTTATCGACATACGTAATACGCAGCTGAAAATTGTTTTTTATCTCCCTCAACCGTTTGTTCAGCGTTGGCAGGGTAAAGGGGACCTTTTCCGACTCCAATACCCAGGACACGGCTCGCAGCTGTTTTTTGGCAGTTTCAACGGCATCCTGGCGGATATTTGTCACAAGTTCGTGCCTGAAATACATAGACGGCACGATAAGGGCACAGCTGAGAATGATGACAAAGGAAATAAGAATTTTGGCCCTGAAAGAAAGATTGCGCATGACAAGTTACCTTGTTTGAACGTGCATTTGTGGGGTGTTGAGGACGGATACGACAACGTTCGGTTCTGAGGGTATGTTTGAGAATACCACTAATTCATCCGGTATCCGATGCCCCGAACCGTTTCAATAAGTTCAGCACAGGGGCCCATTTTTTTACGCAGCCTGCGCACGTGGGTATCTACGGTCCGTGCATAGCCATCAAATTCGTATCCCCAGACCTTGGATAGAAGATGTTCGCGGGTCAGCGGGCGTCCCTGGTTGTCGATCAGCTCTTTGATCAGCCGGAATTCCGTGGCTGTGAGCTCTTCTTTTTCGCCGTTGATCCGGAATTCATAAGTTTCAAAATTGATGTACACCCCTTTGTGCTTCCATTCCGTGGCTTCTTTACGTGCGGGTTTGGCGCGGCGTAAAACGGCTTTGATGCGCAGGATCAATTCACGGGGACTGAAAGGCTTGGTGACATAGTCATCGGCACCCAGTTCCAGGCCTGTTATTTTGTCCGCTTCCTCGCCTTTGGCCGTGAGCATAAGGACGGGCAGATGGCGCGTACCCGGATTTTCCTTGATCCGTCTGCACACGGAGAGGCCGTCCATTTTAGGAAGCATAAGATCAAGCAAAACCAGGTCCGGTGATTCCCTGCGGACCTTCTCCAAAGCCTTGTATCCGTCTTCGGCTTTGATGACCTCAAAACCTGAATTTTCCAGATTAAAGGCCAGCAGATTCAGGATATCGGGTTCGTCTTCAACGATAAGGATGCGCATGCTATTTTCCGGTTGTTTGATGATTGAGGAGAAGGTCGTCTGAATTCGCTATACGATTCGGTCTGGAATGGTTGGTAATAAATATTGAGCACGTGCACTATTTTTCTGCCTACTGCTCACTGCCCCGCTGATTTCCCCTATTTCGTCTTCTGAATCCTGGCTCTGTACAATATCGCGACGAGGTTCATGCCGAATACAAGCATGATCAGTACCAGGGATGTGCCATACTGGAGGGGCCGGGTCTTGTCGATGGCCGTACCAGCTGTTGCCAGAACATAAACATGGTAAGGCAGAGTCATGACATCATTGAAAATGGAATGGGGCATCCTGGGGGAATAATAGACCGCTGCTGTGAACATGATGGCCGCTGTTTCACCGGCGGCACGGCTCAGGCCGAGGATGGAACCGGTGAGCATGCCGGGCATGGCTGCAGGGAGCACAACGCGGCTGATGGTCTGCCATTTTGTTGCTCCAAGGCCCAGAGATGCTTCGCGAAATGTCTGGGGGACCGAGCGTAAGGCCTCTTCGGAGGTTCCGATGATAACAGGGAGGATAAGAAACCCGAGGGTCAGGATACCCGAGAGGATGCTCACGCCAAAACCCATCCAGGTGACGAAAAAGGCCAGACCGAACAGGCCGAAGACAACGGAGGGTACACCGGCCAGATTGTTGATGGCAAAGCGGATAAATCGCAGCAGTTTACCTGGGCGGGCATATTCATGGAGATAGATAGCTGAGGAGACCCCCAGGGGGAAGG
>JAQVZR010000029.1 GCA_028708105.1 Desulfoplanes sp.
CAGATTGATCTGATGAAGGCCCGAAATCTGGCCATAGTGGCTCTGATCGTTATTTTTGGGGTTGGCGGGATGGCGTTCTCTGCCGGTAATTTTACCGTCAAGGGGATCGGCCTGGCAGGTATTATGGGAGTGTTTCTCAATATGATTCTCCCCGGACGCGAATAGACGTACATGGGGTTGAAAATATACAAAAAGGCGGTGCATATGCACCGCCTTTTTGTATGGGGCGTTGGAAGTTTCAGGAGGTGTGTCTGCAGAACGTCGGGCACCGGCGATAAAAAAAAGGTTTACAGCATTGAAGCTGCAAACCCTTAATTTTATGGTCGGGATGGCGCGATTTGAACGCGCGATCTCTGCGTCCCGAACGCAGCGCTCTACCAAACTGAGCCACATCCCGCGAGAAACAGGTCTCTAGATATTTTTTCCAGAGAATGCAAGCGGAATTATCTATTGTCATTAGTAAAATATTTTTTTACGTATACAAGGATTGTTGTTCTCAGTTTTTGGTTTTGATCAAAGGGCGGTAACATTGTATCATCTGAGAGCATGGGGTGTTTA
This sequence comes from Desulfoplanes sp., assembly GCA_028708105.1. GTDB lineage: Bacteria > Desulfobacterota > Desulfovibrionia > Desulfovibrionales > Desulfomicrobiaceae > Desulfoplanes. The sequence continues at coordinate 559 of JAQVZR010000029.1, forward strand.
CGTGTCTCGACCGATGACGGATTTCCTTTTAACGCTTTGACTTATAATGGAATTTGGCTAGTGAACAACATGCAGGCAAAACAGCGGCAGCGGCCGACATATCCATCCAGTGTAAGACAGAAAGGGCGTCAATCCCATATTCTTGTCGTGGACGATGAACCGGGGCTCAGAGAGATTTGTGACGAAGCACTTACGGATGCCGGCTATGTTGTCGAGTGTGTCAGCTCCGGTCAAGAAGCCTTGGATTTTTTGGATGATTCCGAGGTCGATTTGATTCTTTCTGATTTTCGTATGCCAAATATGTCCGGACTTGAGTTGCTGGAACGGGTCAAGGGTAAGGGATTTGATACTGATTTCTTGATCATGACAGGTTTTGGAAGCATTGAGACCGCTGTGGAATGTATCAAAATGGGCGCTGCAGACTATCTGCCAAAACCTTTTAATATCAGTCATTTGCTCCTTAAGACCAAAAAAGTTCTCAAGGACAGACTGGACAGACTGGAGCGTAAAAAACTCAGCAGTCTTGTTCGTATGCTCAATTTGAGTAACGCTCTGAATATGCAGCTTGATCTGTCTGCGTTGGTGCAGGAGTTCCTTTTCCATGTTCAGAATAATTTTAATCCAGATAGCATGCTTTTTCATTTGCCCGATTCTCTTGCCTTGAATCGGGTGACAGTCAGAGGAGCACTTTTACGGACCAACAGACCTCTTTTTCTCTGGTTGAACAAAATTTGCGAAGCAGTGAAAAAAAAGGGGCAGTCAAAAATTATCGATCGTTTTTCCGTAGCCATGGAAGAGGGCACCCTGTTTTGTCCTGTCGAAGAATTTTCTTATTCGATAATGGTGGTACCTCTTGTTCAGTATTCCCAGAAAATTGGGACGATAGCCGTGGTGCGGTCCAGTGAAAAAGCAGAATATACCCCTGCTGACCTGCAGCTTCTCACCATTTTTTCTTCCCACATTGCTTCATCTCTTCAGAATGCTCGACTGTACACCAAAATGAAGGCGTTGAATCGAGAAGTTATCGGTTCGTATGCCCGGGCCGTGGAAGCCAAGGATATCTATACCAGCGGTCATTCTGACCGTGTGGCACGCTATGCCAGAGCCCTGGGAGAATCGTTGGGGCTGCAGGCACAGGAACTTGAAATCCTGTACACCGCAGGAATCCTGCATGATATTGGTAAAATCGGTGTTCCTGACAGTATCCTGAATAAGCCGGGCAGACTCACCTCAGAAGAGTACGATGTCATGAAGAAACATCCCCGGATAGGACGAGATATCTTGTCACAGGTTACGAGTTTTAGGGAAATTCTGCCTATTGTCTATCATCACCACGAACGTATTGATGGCAAAGGATATCCTGATGGTTTGACCGGGAACGAAATTCCGTTTTTGGCCAGAATTGTCAGTGTGGTTGACAGTTATGAAGCCATGACTTCGGATCGTGCATACAGAAATGCTTTGCCTGCCGCAACCGTGAGAAAAATCTTAGAGGACGGGGCCGGGACCCAATGGCAAGCCGATCTGGTCAAACATTGGTTAGAGCTGATTGCCACCAAAGATGTTCTGGCCGATACCTGATTTGTATGCCTATTGTATTGCTGACCTGATTTTTTACACAAGCCTGCTGTTGGTACTGTATCCTTCAATCTTTCCGGCTTGGAGTGTTAAACCAACCCTCGTTTGAGATACGAAGTTTTTAAAACGAATTCTGATTTCGTTTCAAGACAATCACATCGTAGGGGCACCCCTTGCCCCTTGTGTCCTTTTGGTGATGCAACCCACCTTTGAGATATTGCCTGAATTTGGCCACCCGCAAGGGGTGTCCCTACCGACCGTCGCTCGGAGCAGAGGTTCGATAGAAACTCAACATTTCGAAATAGTTCTGGTTTAGTACTGTCATACTATGATTCCCGGTTGGAAAAGGAGGAATATCTTTTGATCCGTGTACTTGTTGTCGATGATTCAGCCTTCATGCGTAAAGCCATAAGCTCAATGCTGGACAAGGATCCTGAGATTCAGGTTGTTGGTACTGCAAAAAACGGTAGCGAAGGACTGGATAAAATTAGGCAATTTGATCCCGATGTCGTGACTATGGACATTGAGATGCCGCAGATGGACGGGCTGACGGCTCTTAAACATATTATGATGGAAATGCCCCGCCCGGTGTTGATGATCAGTTCTTTGACCAATGAAGGGGCCGAGGCAACCCTGAAGGCCTTTGAGTACGGTGCTGTTGATTTTATCGCTAAACGTCTGTCCCTGGTGAGTCTTGATATTGTTCGTATTGAAGACGAGCTCCGCGCAAAGGTCAAAGCTGTAGCCAGACGGTGGTTGCGCCCGATTCCTTTGTGGGGGAAAAAGAGCCTGCGATGTTCCCAGTCTTCTGTGTATCCCCTCGCAAAAAAAAATCATGGACGTGTTGTTCGGGATATCGTGGCCATAGGCGTTTCCACTGGTGGACCTCCGGTCGTGCAAAAAATTCTTTCAGAACTCCCCGCAGATTTTCCCGCATGTATACTTATTGCTCAGCATATGCCCAAAACATTTACCGGACCGTTTGCCAAAAGGCTGAATGATTCGTCGAAGCTGAAGGTTAAAGAAGCCAGTCCTGGAGATGTGGTCAGGCCGGGGAGAGTGTTTGTTGCTCCCGGGGGAGTCCATCTTCGGATTAAACAACGGGTGACGCATATTGATGTCGTGATCAGCTCAGAGCCTTCGGACGCCCTGTACAAACCCTCGGCCAACGAATTAATGTCTTCAGTAGCCCAGGCTGTGGGCAAACGGGCCCTGGGAGTCATCCTTACGGGAATCGGAAGTGATGGTCGGGAAGGTATTTGGGAATTGAAAGCCAGGGGGGGATATGTTCTTGCCCAGAGTAATGAAACCTGTGTTGTCTATGGTATGCCCAAAGCCGTTGTCGAGGCTGGATTGGCGGATCAGGTGGTGGATCTGGACGACATGTCCCAGGCCATAGAATCCGCTTTGTACTGATCGCGGTATGGTGATTTATGTGCGGATCATGTTGCATCTGCAGTGATCGTATCACGGCCCTATGAAAAAGTGAGCATTTATTCGATGGGAATACCCGAAATTTTTGCGTACCTTGAAAGCAACGAACCCGAGCTGCAGCGTGAAGGGGCCTTTATGGCCGGCGAAGCCATGTGCCGTGAGGCTATTCCGCAACTTGCCAGACTCCTGGTCAGTCCGAATCTGGGAGTGCAGGATGCTGCAGACATGTCTTTACGGAAGCTGGGGGGAAAGGAAGTGGTCGCGGCCGTCATTCCTTTGCTCAGAAGCGAAGATGCTCCTGCCAGGAATTTGTCCATGGATATCTTGCGGCAGGTAGGCCATCACAATGTTCAGCCGCTTATTGCTCTGCTCAAAGATGAGGACCCGGATATCCGTATTTTTGCCTGCGATATCCTGGGAGCGACACGTAAACTGAGGGCAGTCCATCCCCTTTGTGATTCCCTGCTTCATGATCCCGAGGTCAATGTCCGTTATCAGGCTGCCGTCAGTCTGGGGGAAATTGGCAAGTCTGATGCGACTGAAGCATTAAATGAAGCTTTGAAGGATGATGATTGGGTTAAGTTTGCGGTTATTGAGGCCCTTATGAAGATCAGAGATGATTCCTCCATAGTTGCACTCCTCGGGGCCCTTGACAAAAGTTCTGAGCTGGTTGCCTCTATTATTATTGATGCCTTAGGGGAAATAGGACACATTAAGGCCGTCCCCGTTCTGATTAACTATTTCACCGGAGCTGCCCCTGTCCTCAGAAACAAAATCTTAAAGGCCGTGGTCAATATTATGGGTACCAAGACCTTGACTTTCCTTTCAGACAAAGACCGTGTGACGTTTGCATCCTACCTGCTCAGCGCTGTAGATGATGAAGATACTGCCGTGCAGGATGCCGCTATTGTCGGACTTTCGTGCATTGGAGGTGAAGCTGCCTCAGATAAAATACTTATGCTCGCAGCGTCTATCAATCAGGAACAGGAACCTGAGCGTTTTCAGAAGGCGATTAACGGGTTGGTGGCTCTTGGATTGACTCCGGCGTTGCTAAACAGTGCGGGGTCGGATGACGAACGTCTCAGTAAGGTGGCCCTTACCGTGCTTATTCACATGGGGACGCCCGATGCTCTTCAAGTGTGTACGAAGGTATTCTGGCATAAAGATCGTGACGGACAACGTGATATTGCCAGGGGCGTAGGAGCTCTCGCCGGAAAAGAAGTCAAACCTTTTTTTTTGCGTATTCTTAGAGAGTCCACGGACGGTAGCATTCTTAAAAGCGCGTTGTCCTTTTTGGGTATAAGAATGCAGTTTGTGGATGTTGTTGAGGACATTGTTCCTTTCCTTAATCATCCATTTGATGATGTAAAAGAGGTTGCCCTAGATGCTTGCATCGCCATAGGGGGGAAGAGTGTCGAAGCGTTGTTTAATGAGATGCTGCACGATCCGGATCCCTTTAAACGGACAATGGCGGTATATGCCTTTGGGAAAATGGATGTCCGCAGCCATCTGGCTGATCTTGAAGATGCCTTGAATGACGAGGTCGCGGATATTCGTAAAATTGCCATGGAAGCCATGGCCGGAGTGTGTGGTGACAACCCCGACCTCTTGAGCCGGGTAGTGCCGCGCATGATTAACGATGAGAGTCGTGAAGTACGGCGGAGTTTGGTGGAATTTTTAGGGAGTTCGCAATGTTCTGATGCCGTCGCATATCTTATTAAGGCATTGAGTGATGCTGACGATTGGGTACAGATCCGAGCTATTGAATCCCTGGGTACAACGGGGCGCTGTGATGTGATCCCGGCATTGCGGCCGTTACTCACATCTCCTAATCAGTTGATCCGGATGAAGGTTGTTCAGGCGCTGGGACGTATTGGGGGGAAAGAAGCATTCCAAGAACTGCTTTCCATTCTGGATACACAGGATATGGAATTGCTGGAAGCCGCGGAACAGGCGCTTGATCTCATCCAGGCAGATGATGGTGAGGTATTGGAATGACCTCGTCATTCACGAAGTCGATCACATTGCGTAAGCAGGTCACCATGGATGATGTCGAATTTGGACATCTGCGAGATTTCATCTATGAGAAATGCGGCATATATATTCCTGATAATCGAAAATATCTTCTTGAAAACCGTCTTTTGAATCGTCTTAGATTTCTCGGCCTGCGAACATTTGGAGAATATTTTTATTTTTTAAAATCTGACCAGGGTGGAAAAACGGAACTACAGGCTCTTTTCGAAGTTATAACGACTAATGAGACCAGTTTTTATCGGAATCCGGCACAGCTCAAGGTTTTGGAAAACGGTCTCTTGAAGTCGGTGATGGATGAGCAGCTCAAAAAAGGATCGCGTGATATACATATCTGGTCTGCAGGATGCTCGACTGGTGAAGAACCGTACACACTGGAGATCATCCTGCATGAGATTCTCAAGGCTCAGCGTTCTCTGTGGAATATCACTATTATGGCCGGGGATTTATCAGAAGCAGTTCTCGCCAGCGCAGCACGAGGTGAGTACACTGAATACGCATTGCGAACAACGCCCAAGGCAATTATTGCCCGTTACTTTACGCCGATCGGTAATGGGCGTTATCTGATTAATCCTGCAATTAAGAAGCATATTTTTTTCCATCAGATTAATCTCAACGATCGTGCGCAATTGAGAAATATACGACGATCGCATATTATTTTTTGTCGCAATGTGCTTATTTATTTTGATGAAGCTATGAAAAAACGGGTTATAAGCAGTTTTTACGATAACCTTTTGCCCGGCGGGTATCTTTTTATAGGCCATTCCGAATCATTGCATAACATCAGCCGGGTCTTTAAGCCTATCCATTATCCAAGTGCCATCGTCTATAGGAAGGAGGGGTAGTCGTGACTGATGCCGGCCGCGAACGCAGAAAATGCAGACGACTTTCCAAGCAATACCGCATGGAATTGAGTGTGGTTACCTTTCCTTTGACAAGAATGCGTCCGTTTGAGGTGACGGGGATTCCCGTGGGTTAGCTGTTCGGTGTTCGAAACTTTTTGATCAGAGACAAAAGGTACAAGTTAAAATATTTATTCCTGGCTTGAACAAATAGTATCCTGAATTTTTTAAAGTTTTTGAAAATGATGTTGGCCAGTATCTCACTGCTGTTGCTGAAATAGCCGGGGGTAGACCGGATGTTTCCAAAAACGATTATATGATAGGACTTGAATTTTTGGATAGTTATGAAGACGATCTTTCCGCATTATAAAATTTGATTCGCAGTGCACTGGGATAGTTCGTGATTATTTTTTTACAAAGGTGTTGGAGCAAGAGATGATAAAGCACATTCTCATCGTAGACGACTCGAAAACCGTCCGCAATCTGGTAGCATTTATTTTGAAAAAAGAAGGTTTTCGGGTCACAACCGCTGAAGATGGACTCGACGGTTTAGAGAAATTGTATGCCCATGGCGAAGTACATCTCATTGTTTCGGATGTGAACATGCCGCGGATGGATGGATTTACATTTATCAAGGCGGTTCGAGAACAGGAGGGGTATCGTGATCTCCCTATCGTGGTCCTTTCCACTGAAGGACAGGAAAAAGATATTCAGACCGGAATGAATCTTGGGGCAAATCTTTATATGGTCAAGCCCGCCCAACCGGAAAAGCTTGTCCGGAATGTAAAGATGCTTCTGGGATAATCCGAGTGGTCAGACTAGAGCAGATATCTTTTTATCCAGCGGGCAAGGCAGGGAACTATCATGAGCCAAGAATTTATGGATCCGGAAATTTTTGCTGAATTTATCATCGAAGCCAAAGAACGTCTAAAGAGTGTCGAACCGTCTTTGCTGGAGCTTGAAAAATCCCCGGATGATCCGGTATTACTTGATGATATATTCCGTCTGATGCATTCCCTCAAAGGGGCTTCCGGTTTTTTGGGGCTGAACCGTATCAATGGATTGACGCACAAGGCTGAGAATATTCTGGATGAGATACGTAAGGGCAAAATGCATTTGATTCCAGAGATGACCGATCTGATTCTGTTATCTATGGACGCTCTCAATGCGATGGTCGAGAATCTTGAGCAGGATGGGGTTGAGGGCGATGTGGAAACAGAGCATATCATCGAAAAAATCGATGCCTTTTTATCGCTTAAGGAAAAAGCCGCAGAGCCAAAGAAGGCTGCACCTATCCGGTCTGACGCATGTGTACAATCTGTCTCATCAGCCCCGGACAACATTTCTGCTGAAATTTCTTCGGGAGTTGTTCTCAACAAACCGCCCGTGGCACAAAAATATGCCCTTACCTTAGTTAATCAGGAGCATTTGGGCGATTTCCTCGAAGAGGCACGTGAAATCGTTGAACAACTCAATGCGCATCTGTTAACATTGGAAAAAAATCCTGACGGAAGTCAGGATATCGTCAATGATATTTTTCGATTTTTTCATAATCTCAAGGGGAACAGCGGGATTTTGGGGTATAAGGAACTCAATGCGTTGACCCACGAGGCCGAGACACTACTAAACAAGGTCAGAAAAAAAGAATTTCCTGTCACCCAATTGTTGGTCGATTTGTTGTTAGGTGTTGTCGATTCGATAGAAGAACTGCTTGCCTGTATTCAGGAGGATGGCAGTGTCATTCCTGTAGATGTTTCGGCCACCATGACGCGGGTTCGTCATGCGCTGGAAACCGGAGAAATCCGTGCGGGATCCTCTACTCTGGAAATCCGGACAGAGGACGATGCGGACCAGATTTCCACTGATTCTGAAAAAAATGAGGACCTGTTCGCTGATTCCGAGGATCTGCAGATTTTTTCCCAAACCGTGGCCCAGCAATTCAGTAATATTGATTTTGCCCTTGCCGCCCTGAAAAAGGATAGCGCACAGCCTGCGATTATTGATGGCCTGTACCGTTCTTTTGCAACCATCAAGAATGCAACAGGATATATGGGCTTGGAGGAAATTCATATCTACGTTGAACGGGTTGCCGGTTTTGTTGATCAAGGTCGAAAATCGGATATGGATTTTTCCGACGTACTGGATATTCTGCATCAGGAGCGGGATATCATTCGGGAAAAAATTGATAAAGAAATCCAGCTAGCTGGCGGTCAGCCTTTGCAGGGACTTGTTGCTGCTTCCTGGGGAGCTGGGCAGGAGGAACCAGCAGCGCCGTTGTTGCCTGCCGAGATGCGGGGTGACGAAGTCCCTGCTGTGGTGGTTGCCGCCCCGGCTGAAGGAGCTGAACATCGGGTATCCACACCTCTGCAGCCTTTTCCCGGAAAATCGGTTGCCCGATCGCCTTCATGCGCTCCTGAGACGTGTGTACCGCCGGAGCCGAAGACTGTGTCTGCTGTAACATCCTCTGCCCGTAGACAGGGCAGCGGAAACAAAACCAGGCCGTGTGGAACGTTATCTTCGACCATCCGGGTCGATCATACTAAACTTGATCAGCTTATGAATTTGATAGGTGAACTTATTATCAACAGAAATCGTTTTGTCATGCTGGCCAAGGAGCTTGAAGAGGGGCAGGATGCCAATGACGTTGCCCAGAAATTAAGTGAGACAACCTATTCCTTCGGTAGAATTTCGGATGATCTGCAGGATACGATCATGAACGTGCGTATGGTTCCCGTTCGATCTGTATTTGCACGATTTCCTCGTCTGGTCAGAGATTTAAGTCAAAAAAGTGGCAAAGAGGTTGAGTTGATTACCGAAGGCGAGGACACGGAACTGGATAAAAGTGTTGTCGAGGAAATAGGGGATCCTTTGGTCCATTTGATCCGGAATGCCGTAGACCATGGGGTCGAATCTGCACAGGATCGTGTTGCGTCCGGAAAATCGACCTGTGCCAAGGTATGGCTTCGGGCATTCCATAAAGGCAATTCTGTGGGTATTGAGGTCGAAGACGATGGGCACGGGATTGATTCTGAAAATATGCGTACCCAGGCCGTCCGCAAAGGAGTTATTTCCGAAGAAGAAGCCCGGACACTGGATGACCGGGCATGCATTGACCTGATGTTTGCTCCGGGATTTTCCACTGCGGAAAAGGTTACCGACATTTCTGGGCGTGGCGTGGGCATGGATGTGGTGCGTAACAATATTAAAAATCTTAAGGGGAGTATTGCCGTGCAATCGGTCCTGGGCCAGGGGACGCGCATTACCCTAACCCTTCCGCTGACCCTGGCGATTATCGATGCTCTGATGATCAAGGTGGATAACTCGGTATATGCAATTCCTTTGGATGCCGTGTCCGAAACAACGAAGATTGAAACAGCCTGTCTCAGTGAAGTGCATGGCCAGAAGGCGGTCACCTTGCGCGGTGAGGTCCTTGGTCTTGTGGAACTGGCCGAATTGCTTGGACTGCCCCGCAATGAAAATAATCGCGAACTCCTGCCCACGGTTATTTTGACCGTGAATGACAGAAGACTGGGGCTTGTGGTTGATACACTGCTTGAACGTCAGGATGTGGTTATCAAATCGTTGGGTGATTATCTCGGAAATTTGCCCGGTATTTCCGGTGCCACTATTATGGGAGATGGAAGTGTGGTTCTGATCCTTGACCCTCAGGAAATCTATCGTATGGCCACTTCCCGCGCCGGTCGGTAGGTATACTGGAAGTTTTGATATATCTATTTCAGGTGATTATCCTCAAACACAGAAGCCGCCGGACAAACAATGTCCGGCGGCTTCTGTGTTTGGTTTGTTCCCATATGATGCAGGTTGCATGTGCGTTGTGCTGGCAGATAGACGCGTGGAGCTGCCCCGCCACGAGGATCGTTTTGCATTGGGCCGAAGTGGTCAGCTCCAGAAATAGAGGATGAGCGGGGCTATGGCCAAACGGTAATAGGCAAAGGGGCGCAGAGAAATTTTTTGGACCAACTGGATAAAGACCTTGACGGCGGCCCAGGCGGAAAGAAAGGCGAACAAAAATCCTACCCCCAGGACTAAAAGATCGTTCATCTGAAAGAGTGACCAGCTGGAGAGAAGGTCAAAGCCTGTAGCTGCAATCATGATGGGCACGGCAGCGATAAAGGAATATTCGGCAGCAAGTTTCCGATCGGCCCCCAGGAGCATGCCTCCGAGTATTGTAGCTGCAGATCGGGAAAATCCTGGCCAGAGAGCAAGACATTGGAAACAACCTATCCCTAACGCAAGGCGGGGATGCATCTCGTCCAGAGAAACATAAATTTTTTTTGTTGAAATTTTTTCGACGACGATGATGGCCACGGCACCTACGGCCAATGCCCAGGCAACCGTATGCGGGGTAAAAAGATACATTTTTATCTGCTTATGGACCAGCAGGCCGAGAACGGACGCGGGAATGGAGGTAAGTATCAGCAGGTAGATACCGCGCAGCCCGGTGAATGATTTTTG
>JAQVZR010000380.1 GCA_028708105.1 Desulfoplanes sp.
CGTCAGCCCAAAGAGTTCAAGATATTTTTCTGCTTCCCGGGCACCGAAGCTTCCCTTGCCGATGAGAAATTTTTTCCCTTCAAGATCCGCAAAGGTCTTGATGCCGCTGTCTTTGCGTACAACCATATGCATGGTCAGAGAAGGGATGATAAACAGTCCGCGGATATCCTGGTATTTGGGGTTGGCGTCCCTGAACATCTTGGCGCCTTTTTTGGCCAGCTTCACCAGTCCGGGAGGAGTGGTAAACACATAATTACCCTGGCGGTGGGCCATTTCCTTGACATTCTGCACTGAGCCCTGGCTTTCTTCCAGGGTGACCAGGATGTCACCCTGGGAGCCTTTTTTCAGGGCTTCGCCGATCTGCACGGCCATCTGATAATAGGAGGAAGTGGATTTGGCGGATTTAAAGGTTATGCGGGTTGCTGCGTGTAGCAGGGCCGGTGCAATGAGCATGAGCATGACGGCTATGGATATGAACCGCAGACCTTTATTGGAAGAGGTTCTGGCGAGCATGTGCTGTCTCCTTGATCGTTAAAATAGAGCCGGTTACGCAAAGATGTGTCTATCAGTATTTTCTCCTGCGCGTTGTCATCAGACCAAATCACAACGCAGTAATCGGGCCTGTGCAGCAGAATGAGAAAATAAAAATTATGTCGCAAAAAGCTATGGCGTCAAGCCCACCCTTCGTACTTTTGTCAACGGGTCAGTCCCGGACTGTAATGAATGAATAGTAATTTGCTCGTAGTCCAGGTATCCCAACACAGCCACTCACCAAGAGAATTATGACGAGGACGAGTTTGTTCATGGTGTTTCTCCCTTGCGACAATTGGGGCAGCAATCCTCTTTTACATTCGAGATTTGCCCCTGTGCCCGGGTGTTAGTCCATGAGATGCACCAGACCGGTAAAAAGGGCCAGGGCGTTTTTACCTAAGGTTCGTGTTTTGTATCCCCCTTCCTGGATGCACAGGGTCGGCAGATTAAGCCCTGCCACGGCTCGCCCCATGGCTTCGAAGTCTTTGGGAACAAGGTTCCAGGTTCCGGTGGGGTCTCCTTTGGCCGTGTCCAGGCCGATAGCCATAACAAGAAACATGGGGTTGAATTTTTTGATTTTCAGCAGGGCTCTGGCCAACACACGGTGATACGTTGCCGGTTCAATATGTTCGGGCAAGGGATAGTTTGTGTTATACCCAAATCCTTGTCCTTCTCCCTTTTCTTCTTCAAACCCGCTGAAATAGGGATAGGCAAAGTGTGGATTACCGTGGATGGAAATCGTCAGTACATCGTCTCTGGCATAAAAAATATCCTGCTGACCATTGCCATGGTGGTAGTCGACATCCAGGATGGCTACCCTGCCGTATCTGGAAAGCAGGTTAGCGGAAATGGCGTTGGTGTTGAAATAGCAAAATCCTCCGAAAACCCGGCGTTCGGCGTGATGTCCGGGAGGTCGGACTAAAGCGTAGGCCAGTTTGCCGCCATCAAGGAGATATTCTGCGCCCGTGAGCCCGCAATCCACGGCACTTCTAGCTGCTAGAAAAGCATTGGCCGTGAGGGGAGTGAAGGTATCGATGCAGTAATACCCGGCCCGGTAGGGAAGTTCTTTGGGTTTGCGGGCTGCATTGCGTACGGGGAAAACATAGGGATAGACGGGTTTATCTCCGGCCAGGTGGCAAACCCGTTCCAGATAGGTTACGAAATCCCCATCGTGCACGGCTTTGACGTAATCCAAACTGTGATGACGAGATTTGACATGGGTAAACATCCCGCTTGGGTCCAGACTGGAAAGAATGGTCTTAATCCGTACAGGTGCTTCCACATAGCCCCGTTCGCGCACATGGTGGATGAAGTGGTTGTCGTTAAAAATAAGTGGAATGCTGTTTTTTTGTGGGCGAGGTGCAACAATGAGGGGTTTATACCGTTGTTCACGGATGCGAATGGGATCATCACGAAAGGAGTCGACAACCATATCCGTGTACTCAGGCGGACATGTATCCTGGTATTTTCTTTCCAGAATGGCCCGAACAATGGTTTTGACTTTGTTTCTGGAGGGAAGACGATCCGATCCAAGGCCATCAAAAACCAGGATTGGCGGGGAATCATCGTTGTCGTTTACCGGAGTTTCGTAGCGGGTACCGATGATGGGACGGGCTCCGAACTGTTCATAAAATCGCAGCCTGGCGGCATTTTCTTTTAGCAGTGAGGTATCCTTGCAGATAGCTGGATCATCGGGGAGGCATTCGAAAAAGAGCCCCGCGCCCTTGGCCGAGCGTGCTTCGTTGCGGGCCTGTTCGTAGAGAGCTCCTCCTATTCCGGCTCCGGTGCGTCCCTGAGCTGCAGACAAAAAATCGAGATAGCTGAATCCCACGTCAGGAAAGTGCATGATTAAAGCAAAGCCCATAAGCGTTTTGGCATGTTTTGAGGCTACCAGAAGAATTGTCCTAAATCCATTTTTTAAAGGATTACGAAGTAATTCAGGTAATTCTGCGATCTCTTCTTCGGAAAGGAGCTGAAACTGGCTGCGCAGGATGTCCTGGACTGCAGCCACGACCTCCCGATCTGCGTGCCGATTGGTGTCATGGATTCTTCGGATACGGAACATGGTTTGTTCTCCAGTTTATTCTCCAATATGAAATCTCAAA
>JAQVZR010000381.1 GCA_028708105.1 Desulfoplanes sp.
TTCCAGGGAAACCCAGTAGGGATTGTGCCATTTATCATAGTTGAGGATCTCGGTAGCAAAGCCCTGCTGATGTGCGAGGTGCTGAGCCATGAGCTGGACGGTGACAGGGTCTGTATCTTCCCCCTGAAGAAAACTTCCGGGTTTCCGCCCAACCACTTCTTCGAAGGTATACCCGGTTTTTTTACTGAATGCGTCGTTGACCCACGTGATCAGACCATTGACATCCGTTGTGGCCACAAGATTATCCGTACGCTTTGCAATCATGGACAATTTTTGCAGTTCTTCCTCGCCGCGTTTACGGGTATTAATATCCTCGATCACGACGATAAAATACTCTGCTACCCCGTTTTCATCACCAACCGCAGACATGGTCAGCTGGCCCCACCACGGTTCCCCTATTTTAGTTCTGTATCTTTTTTCCACAGAAAAAGAGGTCAACTCACCGGACAGAAATCGGGTCCACAGGTCCCTGGTTCTCGGAAGACTTGTTGCCCACGTTGTTTCAAAAATGGTCAAGGATTCAAGTTCCGCTTTGGAATATCCCCACATGCGACAGAGTTTATCATTGACCCGGATATATTGCCCCTCCAGTCCAATATGGCAGATCCCCACGGCCGCCTGTTCAAAGGTAGCCTTGAAGCGTCGTTCGGTTTCTTTGAATTCGCTCATATCCCGCAAGATCCCTGTAAAAAAAATCGCGTCGCCTATAGGTACCTTGCTCACAGCCATACTCAGAGGAAAAGGGGTTCCGTCCTTGCGCCGGGCGATCACCTCGCGGGTGATATTTAACACCGTCCCTGAATCCTGATGCCTGTGGCGAAGAAGAAAACCATCGTGCATCCGGCCGATCTTCTCGGGCATAAGCAGCGTCACATTCTGCCCGATGGATTCTTCAGATGTATAGCCAAAAATTTTTGCAGCCCCTTTATTGAATGTCTGGATGATCCCCGTAGCATTGATGGTGACAATACCATCCACAGTGTTGTCCAGAATAGCCTGAAGCCTGGTTTTGTTTGCCTCCAACTCGTCGTTCATCTGTTTGAGGGCCTGGGTCCTGCTTGCAACTTTTTCTTCAAGACGAGCATGAAAAGATGCCATGGTATCGGCCATAATGTTAAACTGACGGCCCAATACGCCGATTTCATCCCGGCTGGAAAGATCATGCACCCGACGGGTAAAATCGCCCTTTGAAAATTTTTGCACAGTTTGCAGCAGAGTGGTAATCCCGCAAGAAATCCGTTTGCCCACGGTCCAGGCTATCAGGCCTGCGCATAGAGCAATCAGAACAAGGGGGAGCAGAATCGTCTGAATAGATGCCAGAATATGCTCTGTAAAAATCGATCCTGGGATAACATGGATGATGGAGAGATAGCTGGTACGATCAGGCCAGAGATGCACCTTGACCGCATAGGCCCGGGAACAACCATCCTTTCCAGACAATTCTCCGTACCCGTCACGGACAAGGGACCCGGCCTGATCAGGATAATCTTTTTCCAGGCCTTCACCTGTATTCAGGTCTTTCGGCCCCCCCCAGCATTTTTCGGAATCGGGATGGTACAGATACCATCCCTGCTGATCGGTAATAATCCACGATCCCTTTTCCGTCGGGAGTGCAGCCTGGTCCCTGGCATCTTTAAAAAGTTTCTCAGCATAAAAATTAAGGACCAGAGCCCCTGCAAATCGCTTCCCGGCATCAAAAACAGGAGCAACAATGCGCAGCATAGGCTTGAAAGGTTGTTCGATCTGGCCGTTTTCCCGGTTCAAATCAATGGGGGAAACATAGATCTGGCCCGGGGCACTTTTTTGGACCTGCTGAAAATAATACCGCTCGCCTTTGTACTGAAGCCGGCTGTGTGGAACAATCTCAACGCCATCTTTTTCAAGATTTCCCCGGAATACTTCCCACCCGTCCGCATCCAGAACACGTATCTGGTCATACAGATCTCTGGTCCTGAGAAAATGAGGAAATAATTGTGCAAGAGGGAAAAAATCGTACCCGTCAGACCGTTTATGCCGTGCAAGTTCACGAAAAGCGTCTTGCACTGTTTTAAGGCCCGCAAGCAGAACGAGATCCTGCCTGGCTGTTTGAACCACATACTCGAGGTGCTCTTCCACCGCATGCAGCGCATAACCTTCCGTTCTGGCAATATCCTTGGTATAATGTTTTTGCAGGACGCTGATGCTCAAAAATGAACCCGCCAGAATAGCGGGAAACAGGGTGATGAGCATCATCCCAACCAATTTATTGCGAATAGACCAAAAAATGTTTGGCATGAATATCTCCTTATGGGGAGAGTACAAAGGAGTACGACGCAGGGCAAGTGCGACAAAGGAAGCCAGGGGGGCAGTCCGCGCCCTGGCTCTATGTCACCGTCATGTTTGGACACTATCAGCAATAAAAAAATTACATAATCCTTACAAATATATCCCGAAAAAACAACAAACCTTAACACTCAACGGCTAGATTATGTGGTAAGGAAAAGCCAACAGTTCCTCTGCGAGGAACAGCAACGTATAAGGAAAAACCATGACCATACAGACTATCAAAGGGTGCATCGGCTGCGGCATCTGTGTCAGGACATGTCCCACGGACGTTATTCGCCAGGACCCGCGAACAAAGAAAGCATTCATTAA
>JAQVZR010000382.1 GCA_028708105.1 Desulfoplanes sp.
AAGGAGAAAGGAGAAAGGGGGCAGGGAGACAGGAGATAGTTTTTTTAGGACTCGACACAATGGGTAGGGGCGACCGGCTGGTCGCCCTGGTGAGTGGTTGTAATCCCGTATGGATCGTGTCTTTGGTTTGGTCAGGATAGGCACCGGATGCGGCGTGTTGCTTTTTGACCTAATGCCACCGGGTGGCAATCCATATGATATGTTTACTGCCGCCGCGTTTGCCCCGGGCGCTGATCTGGGTTTGCTGAACCCGGAACCCGGCCTTGGAAAGTCGTTTGGTAAACGGGACACTGGGGCCGGCCGACCAGACGGAAAGGATACCCTTGGGACGCAGGGCCGCGTACGCTGTAGTTAATCCTTGCTGGGTATAAAGCCAGGAATTTTCTTTGTGGGTCATGGCTTCGGGGCCGTTGTCCACGTCCAGGAGAATGGCATCATAGCCTTCGGGATGCTGTTTCATCATGTCGGCAACATCCTGAACACACACTGTGACCCGGGAATCATTGAGGGGATAATCTGCCAGATGCCCCAAAACTCCCCTGTTCCATTCCACTACCTCGGGGACTAGTTCTGCAACGGTGATCCGAGCTTTTTTTGTGGTGTGCATAAGAGCCGCAGCCACGGTGAATCCCATACCCAAGCCGCCGATGAGGATTGCGGGCGCCGGGTTGCTTGTGAACCGGGTACAGGTCAGCTCGGCCAGAGCGGTTTCCGAACCATGCATCCGGCTGTTCATGAGTTCATCCACGCCGACACGGAGGGAAAATTCCTGGTCCCGTTGGTAGAGATGAAGCTGCGTGTCGCTGTGGGGGATGATGGCTGTATGGAGCAGTTTCCAGGGGATCATGGAGAGTCTCGGTGGTATACGATAGAGGATAAAAAAGCAGTGCCGGATAACGCTCCGGTTGTGTTCCTCGTTAGGGGGCCACTTTTTTCCGGAGGGCTTTGATTTGTCCGCGTTTGGTCTTGTTGTCAACACGGCGTTTGCGGGCGTTTTTGCTGGGTCTGGTGGGACGGCGTTTTTTGGGTACCACTGCGGCCGAGCGGATGATTTCCACTAAACGGTTCAGAGCTTCATCCCTGTTTTTTTCCTGAGTCCGGTGCTGCTGGGCTTTGATGACGATGATGCCGTCTTTGGTGATCCGACTGTCGTGAAGATTAAGGAGGCGTTCCTTGTAAAAATCCGGCAATCCGGATGCCGCGATATCAAACCGAAGGTGGATGGCTGAAGAAACCTTGTTCACGTTCTGCCCCCCCGCACCCTGGGCGCGGATGGGGATGATTTCGATGTCATTGTCTGGAATGGAAACGTTATTTGAAATAATGAGCATAGGAAGTTTAATGGGTAAAAGAGATGTACTCTTGGGTGATTGATGACGGATTCGCTAAAAAATGTTTCTCAGGGGTGCTAACGTAGAGGCCGACCTGCATCCTCATAGCCATGAAGGCACACGGAACGGGCAGATTTATCTGCCCGTTTTTGAGCAGGGCAGCTGACTTGGGTGGAGGACGGGTCTGCGCCGTGCAGAGGGGTACTATCTGAAGCATTTTTTTTCAGGCAGAACGGGGGTTATGCCTCCAGCACCTTGTGCAGCACCGTTTGTAAATCAGGCATCACCTTTTGGGTCGCTTATTTTTCAGGATCTCCCCTCGTCATCCTGTTCCATACGTTCAGAAAAAGCGTCCACCAGTGCTTCGGCTTTGTCCGGAGCGTCAAAGTATCCCAGATGGATAAGGGCATCGCCTTTGTAGACCGAGGGCAGCGTCTGGACTCCGATGACAATCCCTTCTTTGGGTGAGCGGAGCTCCAAGGACGTACTTCCAAAAGGGTCGTGTATGAATCCCAGCAGATGATTCTTGAGCACCAGCTGGCCAAGTTTGATTCTGGCCTGGAAAAGGCCGCTGACTCCGGCTCTGACCCATGAGCTGTTCCGGGCAACATGCATCATGTGGTCATCCCGGCGTTCTTTTTTCCTGCCAGCCAGCATTCCCAGATGTTTCATAACCGATGTGATGCCCCGGGTGCCGGCCCTGATGGAAAATTCATCAAAACGCAGTGCCTCGCCTGCTTCACAGGTCAGCATTTTGGTCCCTTTGGCCACCGCTGCTCCGCGTAATGAGGCCTCGGGCCCCGGGGGATCCAAGGCCAGCGGTGCGCCAAATGCCTGGGCCATGGATAACACCTCGGGATCGGACATGTTTCCGCGCAGATGCGGCAGGTTTTTTCGATGGTTGGAACCCGTATGCAGATCAAGGCCATAGCCGCATCGGCATACAATGTTTTTAAACAGGACTTGAGCCAGGCTGGAGGCCAGCGAACCGTTGGAACACCCGGGGAAAAAACGGTTCAAGTCTCGTCTGTCCGGCAGGTAACGGGTATTGGACATGAAACCGTAAATATTGACTACCGGCACAGCATACAGGGTTCCAGCCATGGACGATAGGCTCTTTAGGGTGAGCAGACGACGAACGGCTTCAATGCCGTTAAGTTCGTCTCCGTGGATGGCCGCACAGACAAATAGGCTTGGGCCGTTTCGTCTGCCGTGAACTATATGAACCGGCATGGATGCGCCCTGGCGTACGTATGTTTCGGCCACGGGAAGAAGGACGGTTTTCTGTTGCCCGGGGTCGATG
>JAQVZR010000383.1 GCA_028708105.1 Desulfoplanes sp.
AAGAAGTCGTTGCATCCATAACAGGTAAGCATGTGTATAGTCGGCTCAAGTATGAGTCAGGGACGCATCGTGTGCAGCGTGTTCCTTCGACGGAATCACAGGGTCGGGTACATACGTCGGCTGTTACGGTTGCTATTTTACCTGAAGCGGAAGAAGTCGAGGTACATATTCGTCCCGAAGATTTGCGTATCGACGTTTACAGGGCTTCAGGTCCTGGCGGACAGTGCGTCAATACCACGGATTCCGCAGTACGTATTACACATATACCTTCAGGACTTGTTGTGACCTGTCAGGATCAGAAGTCCCAGATCAAGAACAAGGCGAAAGCCATGACAGTTCTGCGGGCCCGTTTGTTCCAGAAAATTCAGGACGAACAGCAAAGTCAGTATAATGCTCGGCGTAAATCCCAGGTGGGAAGCGGGGATCGATCTGAGCGCATTAGAACATATAATTTTCCACAGGGCCGGGTTACTGATCATCGTATTAATCTGACACTCTATAGTCTAGATACTATTATGCAGGGGCATCTTGACGAAATTTTCGACCCCCTGCTGAGTTATTATCAGGCCGAGGCTATGAAGCAGGACGTGCCGGCTTAGTCCATGCCTAGTGTTATCCAGATCCTGCAACAGGCCGAATCCCTTCTTTTAGAACGTCGGGTTGACTCTCCGCGACTGTCTGCCCAACTCCTTTTGGCCAACGTCCTGCATCTTTCCAGGCTGGATCTTCTGTTTGCAAAAGATCAGATACTCTCGTCTGCCCAGGTTCAATCCTTCAACTGTCTGCTTGATCGGCGCCTCACGGGCGAGCCTGTTGCCTATCTTCTTGGGACCAAAGAATTTTTTGGCCTATCATTTTCGGTGGATTCCAGGGTGCTCATTCCCCGGCCGGAGACAGAGGAGATGATAGAGCATCTGCAGAAGTTGTTTGCCACAGATGCATCTTTTTTCTTTGCAGACCTGGGTACGGGAAGCGGTGCCCTGGCCGTTACCATTGCTTCTCTTTTCCCTCACAGTCGTGGTCTTGCCGTCGACATCAGCCTGGAAGCGCTGGATGTGGCGCGGACCAATGCCCTCCAACATAATGCAGCCTCACGTTTGCTTTTTGTGAACGCTGATTTCCTTGATTCCTTCAAGTCAGAAACTCTTGATCTCATAGTTACCAATCCCCCCTATGTTACAGAAGACGAGTACGCGGCCCTCAGCCATGAGGTCGCAGGATTTGAACCCCGTCTTGCACTGGTATCGGGTCCTAAGGGCCTGGAGTGCCTCCAGGCTATTGAGCGGTGTGCCCGTATGGTGCTCAAGCCAGGCGGTCGTTTTTTTGCTGAAATAGGATATCTCCAGGGCCCGGATGCCCGAGAGCTTTTTTGCTCGTGGTCTGCGTGTACTGTTCTGCGCGATCTGAGTGGAAAGGAGAGGATTGTTTCGGCGGTGAAATAGGGCCGAAAAATCTTTGTACTCATTTGCTGTAATCATGCATTCGCAGCGATTCAAAGAGGGTCGGAAAGACTTGTATGCCCTGCGTAAAACGTTGCCGTGTCGGTTTTCTGGGATAGAACCACAGAAATATCGTGCGGCCATGATCTGTTGCCGTGGCACCTATGTTTGGCCCATGTTGAGACCTGCTAAACAGCCCTTGGAGCATGGGTTTAGGCCATAGAAATAAGCAATGCGGCCAGGGTGGAGGGGTCCAGGTCTGGGGATGGTGGAGATACCAAGTCTGTATCCAGGATCTGAATTCCTTTTTTATGCATGTATTCAGGATCAATGGTGCCGGGATAGGTACCGTGGTAGGTGTCAACGAGGATGAAGTTGAGCACGTCCTGGGAAGAAATGGCCTCGGGTGCGTCGCGGGTGAGATACTCAAGCAGGCTGGCGGTCAATCCGTTCAGGTCCCGGCCATACACTTCTGGGTCGTGGCCTGTGCTGGGAATAAATATTTTAGGACATGGGGCACGTTGAATGGCTCGTCCCACGCCTTGGGGCAGGAGATTGGCCACAAGGCTGGTGAAAAAACTGCCCATGGGATAACAAATCAGGTCTGCTGATGCAATTTGTCGGGCCATTTGAGTTGAAATGGCGCAAGATACAGGATGATCATCCGTCAGGGATCTGCAGAGGTACAGGTCGGTGATCGTCGAAGATATGGGCAGAACCTCTTTGCCTGTCAGTGTATGTTGTCCGATGCATATGCTGGAATCCGCAAGCCTTGCCGCCAGGTGCAGGCTGTCAGAGACTATCGTGGTTACCCGCCCACGGACCTGAACCAGTTTTGAAAAAATAAAGAGGATGGATTCCAGGTCCCTGTCGTTGGCCAAGAATCCGCCGGTGAGCACGATATTGCCAATATTGGCTCCGTGTAAATCAAAGAGCCTGGGCATATTGCTGTGGAACCGACGGATATAGCGACGGATAATACTGCGCATGGGCAGAGGAATGGAACAGATCAGAGGATGTTCGCCAGCGATCATTTCCTGAATTTCACATTCTAGTCGTCCCTGGGATTTGTGGTGTGCCAGTCGGTAGGAAAACAGGGCCCTGATTTCCGGGTAGCCTCTTACCGTGCGGTCAGCCAGCGCCATGAGCCTGCTTCTGAGATCGCCGATGGCAGGCATGTCAAAGGCG
>JAQVZR010000384.1 GCA_028708105.1 Desulfoplanes sp.
ATATGCTACTGTTTATGAGCTCATGCCCACGAGAGCCCCCCAGACATAAACAACTGGTCCGCTGTTGCTTGTGAAATGTTCCTGACAACAAATAGCGTGCAAACGTCCTCCAGCTATACCTTCCAGCCCTGCTGTTTTATGTAAGCATGCCACCGCAATATTCAAGAGGTACAGCCATGATTCATCCAATCCTTTTGCTTGACGAAAACAAAACACAGATTGCATATTGCGTGCTTATCCGCACTCCATTTTCGACACAAGGATCGTCCCTTACCCATGGAACACAAATCAACCCTGCCCCCATGCACATTGCCGGATCACAATGAATTAGCGGTCATGCGTACCCTCATGGCCAGCGAACGCACTTTTTTAGCATGGTGCAGAACAGCCATGGCCCTGATAGGATTCGGCTTCATCCTGGAAAAATTCACCTGGTATCTTAAAAATAGCGCCGGAGCGGATCTCACCAGAGCATTCCATGAAATGGGCGCACTGAGTACCTTTGCCTTCTGTGCAGGCTGCCTGATCATCTTTCTGGACGGAATCCGCTTCATCCGGACGAGACAAGCCCTTTCCGCCGAACATAGAGTAACAGCCTATATTCCGGAGTTGATACTCATCACCGCCATGGCGGTGATCCTCATCGTATGCATCCTGTACAGTCAGAACATCCTTTTATAATCAGCACGCAAACAATCTTCAGGGAGCCGTTCATGCGCATACTTGGTAATATTCTATGGTTTATTCTTGGGGGAGCATTCATGGGTCTTGCCTGGTGGCTGATCGGCATTCTGGCCGCACTCTCCATTGTAGGCCTTCCCTGGGCCAAAGCATGTATGGTTATCGGCCAGTTTACCTTTTTCCCCTTTGGCATGGAAGCCATCAGCCGGGAAGAGCTCCACCGGCAAAAAGATATCGGGACCGGCTGGCCCGGCACCCTGGGCAACATCATCTGGTTTATCTTCGCAGGATTCTGGCTGGCCCTGGGTCATATCATTGCTGCCGGGGGAAATTTTCTGTCCATTATAGGCATTCCCTTTGGCATCCAGCATCTCAAACTTGCAGGCATCGCCCTGGCCCCTATCGGCAAGACTATCGTTCCCAAGGAAGTTGCGCGGCATACAAGGATTGCGAATTTCTAAAGCATTGCGGAACGTCACCAGACCGAAACAGCCCCCTTCCCCTGTCACGGACCCAAGCAGTAGAATCCAATCTCCCGTCCCCTTTGCAATCCATTCTATCCATGATATGTCCATACCAACCATCAGATATTCAGGACATTCAAAAAGACCAGGGAGGAATCATGCATACACATACTGCTCGGGACAGAGCCATGGGTGCTGTGGTGGGATGTTTTATCGGGGACGCCCTGGGAGTAGGACCGCATTGGTATTATAATTTACAAAAAATGCGCCAGGACTATGGGGAATGGATCAGCAACTACACGGCCCCCAAAGAAAAACGATGGCACGCGGGTCTTAAACCGGGAGACTCTTCCCAGACAGGGCAAGTAGCCCTTATGCTGCTGGAATCCCTGGCCTGCACACACACCTATAACCAGCATGATTTCACTTCCCGGATGAATGATCTGCTGGAAACTCTGGATGGCACCAGCCACGGAGGACGGATGACGGACATTGCCATGCGCGAACTCTGGAAGGCATGGCGCCCGGAAAAATCATGGGTAAACACAGGCTCATGGGCCGACACGGCCGAAGCGGCCATACGGTCCACCATGCTTGCGGCTGCCTATGCTCACACTCCTGAGAAACTGGCCGAAGTCGCCCTGACCAATATCCGCCTGACCCACAACGAACCTCTCATCTCCGCCCAATCTCTAGCCTTCTGTCTGGTGGTATGTGCTCTCATCCGGGACATCCCCCTAGAAAAAACCAGAACGGTTGTTCCCTCATGGGCAGAAACCACAGGGCTGACAAATTTTTTTTATGATACCTTTATCCAGCCCGACCTCATTGCAGCGGCGGCCCAAAACCCGAATATCCATATTGATCCACCACTGCACGTCTGCCAGCTCTTCGGCCTCCCCTGCCAGCTCGGTTTCATGGCACCTGCAGCCTACTTTCTGGCAGCCAGTTTTCAGAACGAATTTGAAATGCCGGTGCTCTCAGCTATCAACGGTGGCGGAAACAACATGGCCCGGGCAGCCCTGACAGGAGCCCTCGCCGGGGCTCAGGTCGGATTTTCGAATATTCCCAAGCGGTTTATCGACGGGCTGCAGGACGCCATCGCCATTGTGCCCCTGGCAGAAAAAATCACCGAAAATCTGAGCACGGAATTTGGGGCATAACGGATGATCCCAAAAGGGCACCCGCAATGGGTGCCCTTACCTTTGGTGGCGCATCATCCACTCCTGGCGGAGATACTTTTTTTACCTGAATGCTGCTCTGTGTCACCTGCCGGCCCAAAAAATCATTTTTTTTGGGAATCCACAATCAACCGCCGAAGCCCGGTCAGCGTTCCCTTCCAGGTGGTCTGTTCGTCGAGCATGATGGCCACGATAACATCCTTTTCCACGCTCACCTCAAAGACCAGCTCCTGCTCGCCGATGTTGAAAACCGCCTCGCCCCAGCGTTCC
>JAQVZR010000385.1 GCA_028708105.1 Desulfoplanes sp.
CATCAACCATCCGTCCCTCATGCAGCACATTGCTATCAGTATTTCCATCTTTTCTCCCCGTCGAAAGCCTTACCGTCCATGTCTATTACCACCTGCCCGGCATGTATATCCCTCCGGTACGCTTGTCAAAAATACTACGTGCACCCGTCATTTCAGCCCAGAGTCAAACTATCCAGGCCACCAAAGGCAATCTTGACATCATCAATCAGATTTTCAACACTGCCTTCACTCTCTGCAATTCTGATCGTTTCAGCTTCCAGTTCCCTGACATCATCGGTGCGTTGCCGAAGCAGACGGGTAAAATCTATATTTTAATTTGTACAAATTTATTACAGGACTCCTCCGACAATGCAAACCCAACCGCCCGTCACTCCCCAACAATCAGACCAATCACCCTGTCCCTGCGGATCTGGGTTACCCCTGGCAATCTGTTGCGGCCCCTACATTGAGGGCCTAGCAACGGCAGCCACAGCCGAAGCCCTGATGCGCTCACGCTATACAGCTTTTGCCACCCGACGTTTTAGCTACCTGCAGCAGACGGTTTCGTTAAACCTTCGGGAACAATTCGATCCAGAGATGCTGGATCACGAAACTCAAAAAACAACATGGACCAACCTGGACATCCAAAAAGTCCGGGAAGGAATATGCACCGACACAGCCGGTGAAGTCACCTATACAGCAACCTTCATGCGCGGGGGAAAAACCGGGGTAATCAGAGAACGGAGCGTGTTTGCCAAACACCATGGGGAATGGAAATATACCGGCGGAACCCAGTTGACGGATCCCGGCGCCACGCGCCAGCAGGGCCCTAAACCGAAGCGCAATGCTCCCTGCCCGTGCGGAAGCGGAAAAAAATACAAAAAATGCTGTGGCAAGTAGGTTAGCGATCCTTCTTGCCACAGCATACGCAGACAAACCGGTTTTCCGGTATCAGCACCGGCATATGCCAGGGATAGGTCGGGTTATCCTTCGATGATCTCAGCCTTGATAATCGTAACGGGTTCCTTGGGCACATCCTCATGGAATCCCCATGCTCCCGTTTTCACAGTGCGTATGGCATCCACCACGTCTTTGCCATCAACAACTTTTCCGAAAACTGCATACCCCCACCCCTGAGCATCCTTGGATGTATGGTTCAAAAAGGTGTTGTTCACGGTATTGATGAAAAACTGGGCCGTGGCAGAATCAGGATCGGCAGTCCGGGCCATGGCCACGGTATACGCATCGTTGCTCAGCCCATTATCAGCTTCGTTTTTGATGGGACCAAAGGTCTTTTTTTCCTGCATCTTTGCGTCCATCCCCCCGCCCTGGATCATAAAATTCTGGATAACCCGGTGAAAAATGGTCCCGTCATAAAACCCACTTTTCACGTAACGCAAAAAATTTTTCGCTGTCTTGGGGGCTTTGTCTTCAAAAAGTTCCAAGGTTATAACACCCTTGCTGGTTTCAAGTTTGATCACTGAGGTATCTCCTTATGTGTTATTGGTAGTATATCATCAGGACATGGCATACGTTATATTCCGTATCCGGCCTTCTGTATCATGTTCAAAAAACCTCGGCCTGGAACCAGTATATTTCGGTTTTCGGATCTTTCCAGGCATCCGTGGGTAATCCTGCCTTGACGCACGTCTGGGTCAGCAATATTTTTCTGTCCCAACCCCACTGCGTAGCCACCTGGGGAAGCAACAGCCCGGAACGATTTCCTTTTTTCATGTACAGACCATGCGTGCCCACAACGATGGACGATACATCCGGGACCTTCTCCAGGGGGCTCAAGATAGAAATTTCCACTTTAAGACGGTCATATTCTTCAGGACCAACCGGAACAAACCGAGGGTCTTCAAAGGCAGCTGCAAGGGCCATTTTGGCAATGGTCTCAAACAGAGGTCCCTGGCCCACGATATAGCCGATACATCCACGGAGCTGTCCATCCTCGTTCAGAGTCACAAAGGCCCCGTACTGTTCTTTGAGTTTATCACTCACCGGATGCATATCCGGAGCAGGGGTCAATCCAAGACGGTGCCCGATACTCTTTGTCACCAGGGTTTTGAGATATGTTTTTTCTTCATCCGTAAGCTGAAAATGAAAATCAGTCATGCAAACCTCCCTGAGAGTATTCTCCCGTTCCGGGCATGCACGGAACAAAATTTCCCTCGTCCATGCAGGGAATCATTAAAATCCCTCTTCCAGCGGCGGATTGATAAGTACGCCATTACCCGGCACAGCCAAAGGAGTACCGGCATCCTTGACCACAACCTTGCGTCCCCGGATCTCCAATCGTCCCTGAGCCAGCCACTGAATGGCCTGAGGATAAATCCGGTGCTCGTACTTAAGAATGCGTTTCCCCAGAGTATCCCCATCGTCATCGGGATAGGCGGGCACAACAGCCTGGATGATAATCGGGCCGTGATCCATCTTTTCATCCACAAAATGCACCGTGCACCCGGCCAACTGGACCCCGAAATCAGCCTGTTTGGCCGGGGCATTGATCCCGGAAAAACTGGGCAGGATGGCGGGATGAATATTCAGAATTTTTCCGGCAAAGGCCGAGGTAAAGGTAGACGTCAGAATACGCATAAATCCAGCC
>JAQVZR010000386.1 GCA_028708105.1 Desulfoplanes sp.
GTCATTTCCGTCAACGGCGGCATTTACACATAACCTTCAATGCACGATATATATTTCAGACGGACAGTATGAATAGAGTCGCCATCACAGGCATCGGCATCATTTCCTCACTCGGCAACGACACGAACACCGTATCCCAGGCCCTTCGCCGGGGGAAATCTGGTATTACCATTGATCCCGAACGGACAAAACGAGGCTTTGCATCCCCGCTGACCGGAGCCATTAAAGACTTTGAGCCCAAAAAATGGCTCAGCCGCAAGCAGCTCAAAACCATGCCCGACTTTGCCGCATGGTCCTTTGCCGCCGCCATGGAAGCCATTACCCTTTCCGGCCTGGCCCCCGAGGATCTGCACAACGACCGAACAGGCATCATCATGGGTTGCGATTCCAGCTGCATGGCCGCCCTTGACCAGGTCAGGCTGCTGGAAGAACGCGGTGACACATCCCTTATCGGCAGCGGTCTTGTCTTCCGATCCATGACCTCCTGTGTGAGTATGAATCTGAACACCCTGCTTAAAACCCAGGGGGCCTGCTGGACCATCAGCTCCGCATGTTCAAGCAGCGGGCACGCTGTTGGCCAGGCCGCGGACCTCATTGCCCTGGGACGACAGGACCGCATGATTTGTGGCGGTGCCCAGGAAATCAACTGGCAGTCCATGTGCAGTTTTGACGGGTTGAATGCCTTTTCCACCCGCACGGATACCCCGACCACGGCCAGTCGTCCCTTTGACGCCACCCGAGACGGTCTGGTTCCCAGCGGTGGAGCAGCCGTCATTCTGCTGGAAAATTATAACATGGCCGTACACCGGGGTGCACGGATTCTGGGCGAAGTAGCGGGTTACGCCTTCTCGTCAGACGGTGACAAACTTTCCGTACCCAACCGGGGCGGCCTGGCCCGTGCCATGCGGGGAGCCATCAAGGCCGCGGACATGGTACCTGCGGATATCGACTATATCTGTGCCCACGCCACCTCCACTCCTGCAGGGGATGATATGGAGGCGCTCAATATCCTTGATGTCTTTGAAGAACACCGCCCTGACGTATCCTCCACCAAATCCATGGTCGGACACGAGCTGTGGATGTCCGGCGCATCCGTGGTTGTCTATTCCACCATCATGGCCCGTGATGGGTTCATTGCTCCAAACATCAATTTTGAAACCCCGGATGCGGCATCGGCAAAGCTGGCCATCGTCACCGAGACGTTGGACCACAGCCCCAGAAACGTCCTTTGCAACGCAGCCGGGTTTGGCGGCACCAACTCATCCCTTGTGCTGAGGTTCTAAGCCATGCAAAAAGATTTCGTCGTCATCGGCGCAGGAATTTCGGGCATGACGACAGCACTGCTTCTGGCCCGCCACGGATATAGCGTCGCCCTGGTGGAAAAATTCCATAAACCGGCACCCACACTACAAGGATTTACACGCCAAGGAGTCTATTTCGATACGGGTCTGCACTATCTGGGCTGTGCCGGGCCAGGAGAAATTCTGGACCGCTATTTTCGCAGTCTGGGAATAGAGAACCTGCCCTACGAATCCTACGACCCAAAAGGGTTCGACCGCATACGCTTTGTGGACGAAAACCATGAATTCGATCTCCCTTATGGATACGAACAACTTACCAACTACCTGATCCGCTCTTTTCCTGCCCACAGCGAACACATCCGTACCTATCTGAACAGGGTCCACGAAAATTTCAACACCTCGCCGTTCCTGAACCTTGAGCGCACATTCTCCCGCCAAGAGATGGCCTCAGTCCCGGACAACGCCACGCTGGCCGCATATCTAAGCAACATGCAGGACAATCCTCTGCTCATCTCCATTTTGTCTATGCACTGTCTGCTCTACGGTGTTTCGCCCGCAAACGCCCCTTTTTCCAACCATGCAAAAATCGTCGGATCGTACTACCAATCCGTCAACGGCATCAAAGGTGGAGGGCGGGCCCTCGTTCATGCCTATGAACTGGCCATGCAGAAGGCAGGAGTTGATCTCCTCTGCGGTAACGGCGTCAAGCACCTCCATCTTTCACCCGAGAAGAAAATCAAGAGCGTGGAACTGGAAAATGCAACGGTGATTCAAACCCGTCAGGTAATCTGCAGCGCACATCCGAGCATTCTTCTGGACATTGTTCCAGAAAACGGATTCCGCCCGGCGTACCGTCACAGATTACAGGCTCTACATGACACACCATCAGCCTACATGCTCTTCGGCATTTCGGACACCCCCATACCTTCCGTTGAACGCCGTAATCTTTTTGTCTGCCGTGAAGCAGACGTGCAGACTTTTTTTAACCCGGGCAGACGTCCGGAACAGGGCCCTTTTTATGTGGCTGCAAGTTCAACCCCGGACCAAAAAAGCATACGCGGGATTATCGTTATTGCACCGGGATACATGCACAGCGTTGCCGCATGGGCCGATTCGCACACCGGGAAACGTCCCGAGGGCTATAAAAAATTCAAAAGAGAACGGCTACGCGCCATGCGTGAAGCATTGATAGCCGGTGCTCCGGAATTTTCCGATGTCCGGTTTGTGGACGGGGCAACTCCGCTGACGTTGCGGGACTACATGCACACT
>JAQVZR010000387.1 GCA_028708105.1 Desulfoplanes sp.
GATTTTTCCAGGGCCATTGAAGGGCTGGAAGAACACGTCGGAACACAACCATCACTGGATACATAAGATTTCTCTTTTTCCACGACGTTTAAAAGATACTAAACGACACAATGTCTCGGACATGCAATCCGTATCTCTGGGAACGCATACGCGCTGGATTATTTATACGACATGCAATCCATGACAAAATCCTAGCTACCAGGCATGGGTGCCAGCTAACGATAGATTTCATCAACATCACAGAACACAACGTATTTTTCTGCACACTGCCTGCTGCATCCTATCCCCTGCGCACTCAAACCTCCAAGGACCTCGTTCATGAAAAAAATCATTCTCGCCGAAACTGCCGGATTCTGTATGGGAGTTGCTCTGGCTCTGCGTAAACTGGATCAGGCCATTGCCGACAAAGATGATGCCCACACGATCTTCACCCAGGGGCCCATCATCCATAATCCCCAGGTTTTAAGCTACTATCAGCAGCGAGGGGTTTTTGAATGCACAACCCACGACCAACTTTCGGCCTCGACCCTCGTTGTCATCAGGGCCCACGGCATTCCCCGTTCCCTGCAGCAAGACATTGCGGCCCACAAAGCGCCCATAGTGGACGCCACCTGCCCTAAGGTTAAAAAAGCACAGCTGCTCATAGCCCGGAATGCGGAACAAGGACGTCATCTGCTCCTGTTCGGAGAAAAGGACCACCCTGAAGTGAAAGGCCTGGTCAGCTACGCCACGGCCGGGTTTTCCGTCTTTGAAGGCATTGACGAAATTGAATCCCTGATCAAAAAAAAGAAAGGTCCCTTTTTCCTGGCCGCCCAGACAACGCAGGACAAAGAAGAGTTCGAGGCGATTAAAAACCGTTTGCATAAAACAATGCCCGACCTGCCCATCATAGACACCATCTGTACCGCGACCAAAGAACGGCAGGAGGAAGCCCTGAACATTGCCCAACAGGTCGACTTTATGGTTGTTGTCGGAGGAAAAAACAGTGGCAACACCAGACGCCTGGCCCAGGTGGCCGGGAGCAAGGGGACCCCATGCTGTCACGTGGAACGGGTAGAAGAACTCCCTCTGGAGGCATTACTCGGCTGCAAAACCATCGGCCTGACAGCGGGAGCATCCACCCCTGAAAATGTCATCCGGGAAGTCTATCAAACATTGATCAAATTATAAAAAATATGGTGCTCAAAGCATACGTGAAATTCTCCGCCTGCTTTGTTTGACACAGTTCACACCCTCCGCAAGAAGCAGGGGGGCCTTAAAATATCTTATCCCGTCGGGGTATTCTTGAAGACAACAACTACTTCTTCCCCGAATAAACGCAAAGGGCGAACCTCATGGTTCGCCCTTTTGACGTCATAGACCAGAATAAGAGACACAAAAAAAATCAGGGCCACATCGTAAAAAAATACGTAAGGCCCTGACTTTTTCACAACACACAAGATGTACGGTCTTCTAACCTCGCAAGCTCGCTAAAAATTTACTTTACGAAGCAGATGGGCACGTTCTCGCT
This sequence comes from Desulfoplanes sp., assembly GCA_028708105.1. Classification (GTDB taxonomy): domain Bacteria; phylum Desulfobacterota; class Desulfovibrionia; order Desulfovibrionales; family Desulfomicrobiaceae; genus Desulfoplanes. The sequence continues at coordinate 1,511 of JAQVZR010000387.1, forward strand.
CAAACAGCAGTGCAGTCAGTTAGCAAATCCGCGGCAACTGTGCGCCCTCAAGCATATCCAGCAGGCGATGGCCACCAATGGGCGTCTGCATGATCACTTTGCCCTGATGTTCGTCCTTCACCTCACCTATGCGGCAGGCATTTTCACCCAGAGAATCGGCGTGCATAATCTCCAAAGCCTTGGCTGCGTATTTTTCCGGAAGAATACAGATAAATTTACCCTCATTGGCCAGGTACAGAGGATCAAGACCCAGGAACGAACACCCTCCTGCCACTTCTTTGCGTACAGGGATATCCTTTTCTCGAATAAAACACTCCACATCCGACTGCAGAGCAATTTCACTCAACGTGGTCGCCAATCCGCCCCGGGTGGGATCTCTAAGCACATGGATTTCGGGAATTTCTTCCAGAAGCTTGACAATGAGATGGTTCAACGCCGCAGAATCGCTTTTCACAGGGGCATCAAAAGACAACCCTTCACGCTGGGACAAGATTGTCAACCCATGATCGCCCATGGTTCCACTGATCAGGATGGCGTCACCGGGCCGTGCACTGTGACCACTGGGAGCAGGATCAACAAATATTTCCCCGATCCCTGTTGTATTGATAAAAATTTTATCTACCGCTCCCCGGGGAACAACCTTGGTATCTCCAGTGACAATATCAACTCCGGCATGATGTGCCGCCTCGCCCATGGAGGCCACGATGCGTTCGAGCACGTCCATGTCCAACCCTTCCTCAAGAATCAAGCCGCAGGTAATATATCTGGGACGAGCACCCAACATGGTTACATCGTTGACCGTACCATGAACCGCCAATGATCCGATGTCGCCACCAGGGAAAAAGAGAGGATCAACCGTAAAGGTATCTGTACTCATAGATATGGGACTGGTAACTTCCAAAAAGGCGGCGTCATCCAGGCGATTGAGGTGCTCATTGCCCAGGTATTTAAGAAACATCTCCGAAATGAGACGTTGTGAGGCCTGACCGCCACTACCATAATCCAACAGGAGTTTCTCGCTCATAAAAATCGTTTCCTTAGACCGGAACAG
>JAQVZR010000388.1 GCA_028708105.1 Desulfoplanes sp.
CTTAACCCCGTCAAAATGCAGGCGGTCCAAGAAATATTCGGGGCCATCCCTGCATTACATCACGCACACTTTGAGCAGCTTAAGGCCGCATCCCTGGTCCCTGATCAGCCGATAGGATTGGAGCAAATCATCCTGGGCGCCAGAAATCGTGCCAGGGAGGCCTTCGCCTCCGGCGACTTGGGAATCGGCATAGAATCAGGACTTATCCCCGTTCCCCTGACAACCAATGGCTATATGAACCTGACAGTCTGCGTCATTTTCGACGGAGAACACTGGTACACAGGATTGGGCCCGGCCTTTGAACTGCCGGATGACATTACCAGCATGGTTGTGGAAGAGGGACTGGAACTGGACAAAGCCGTCAACCGTTCAGGCTTGTCCCAAGATCCCAGGATAGGCTACGGGCAAGGCATCATAGGCATTATGACCAAAGGCCGGGTTACACGCATGGAATACAGCAAGCCAGCCATATCCATGGCTCTGGCCCGGATGGATGTGTGAGATACGCTTTAAAAAAAGCACCCACTGCAATAGCACGCTGCAATACATTTGATGAAATTTTCAGTACCGGGTTCCAAAGCAGACATGCCACCCGGCACAGATATAGGGTCATGCCCACACCAGGCATATTTATTGTCGAACGGCACCATCAGTCAAAGGAACCGTTTTCCCTTGAGCAATGATCCACAGGGCCATGAGATGGCGCATATTCAAATCAGCCTGTTTGATGACCACCTCATCTGCGCCCTGTCCGGCCATGTGCTTGATAGCCAGCATATATTCCTTGGAAAGAGGAAATTCAGCGCAAATTTCACCCAAAAAATCCTGATAGGTCTCCGGATCTTGGGCATATAACGTTTCCATTGACTGCAAGATTTCAGAAAATTCGTACAACGATATCTGTTCCAACTCCTTCATCACATTCCTCGTCACCGGGGACCTTAAAGGCCCCCCTGTCAAAACGTCATTCCTTTTGGTATAATCTATTCCTACAAGGCCTGAGAACCGCAAAATCATGCGAACAGACCTGCCATGCACTCTTTGTTACTATCTTTTTTTTCACATCCTTTGCAACACAAGCCTCTTACCTCTTACAACATATAACCAGGAGAACGGCTGTTAAGGCAACGCAATGGCTCTTCCATCCTGGACATAATGGGTCAGGTGAAATTTATCTTTGAGAAACACAACCAAAGTTTTCAGGGAATGATCCCCCGTGCTCTGTACCCGGATAGACACCCGGCGATAGCCCTTTCTAACATTTTTATACGATGTCAACACACTCGTCAGCCGAATTTTCTGCCCTTGCAGGTATCCTAAGAGATCAATCGTCGCACCTGGAGTATCCTCAATCTCAAAAATAAGCTGAATACCCGACATAGAGACCCCGGATGTTGCACACAGATATCTGAAGACATCCACCTCGGTGATGATACCCACCAGTCTGTTCCCTTCATCCACCACGGGCAAGCTACCGATTCTGTTCTGCAGCAAAATGGCAGCAACCGTTTCAACGGTTTCGTCAGGGGAGGTAACCAGAGGATCGATGGTCATGATGTCCTTGACAGCCAGCGAAAGTAGACTGCCCTGCTGACTGGAAATGACATCCCCGGAAAGATATTTTGACGGCATGGCATCCCGGATATCTCTATCTGACACGATACCTATCAACGCACCATCCTCACTGATCACGGGAAATTGACGAACATTGGTTCTCCGCATGATCTCACTGGCATCAAGCACATTTGTGTCACCACCCAGATTGATGCAGCTTTCAGTCATCCAGTTACGTACAAGCATAGCACATTCCTCCTCAAAACAGTTCATACCCCATTATCAATGCATATAACCTATGCAACCGCCCTCAGACGTGTTGTAATCTTCATGAATACGCCTTTATTTTTATATGTCCTGCTCCTGCCAAAAAATCAAGCCATACACGCTTCGATTTCACTTACGGTCTTGGGAATGGACGGCCCCAGGACCCGGGCGCCGGTAGCCATGATCTGGACATCATCTTCAATACGGATGCCTCCCAGAGGAAGCATGGAGGCCAGAACATCATAGTTTATATAGGCAGTGCAACGCCCTTGCCGACGCCAGGATTCAATAAGACCGGGGATAAAATAAAGCCCTGGTTCCACCGTAACCACAAACCCAGGGACAACCTCCCGAGCCAGCCGCAACGCATGCAAGCCAAACTGCGGACTTCGGGTCACCGAGGCATCGTACCCGACCCGATCTTCCCCAAAACTTTCCATATCATGGACATCCAGTCCAAGCATGTGCCCCAACCCATGCACAAAAAACAGGGCATGGGCACCGCAGGCCACAGCTTCATCCACATCTCCCCGCATAATCCCCATATTGCAAAGCCCCGTAACCATAACGCGGGCCACGGCCAAATGAACATCTTTGAACATCACACCTGGCCGAAGCATACGGATGGCCGCCTGTTGTGCGGCAAGCACAATGGAATAGATATCGCATTGCACAGAAGAGAAATGACCGCCCACGGGCAGCGTTCTGGTAATATCAGAGGCGTATCCGTTGCTGGAC
>JAQVZR010000030.1 GCA_028708105.1 Desulfoplanes sp.
GCCCAGGATCGTCATGTTTGCACCGGGTAGTGGTGCCGGAGTAACCGCCCCTGCTCGGGCAAGCTGTTTGATTGATTCGGAGATGGCCAGGTGCTCCCATGGTACCGAACGGTGAGGGAATATCGTCCTGGCCGTTGCCCATGGGTCAACCTGATCTTCGGTAGCTGCTTTAAGCTGATCCAGGGCCGCATTGATCAAGGCAATGTTGCCAGTCTGTAAAGCACGCCGGACTTCTACTTGAGCATGGCTTCGCCGCATGTGAGCCAAGAGTGCGGGGCCTCCCGCACTGAGAGGGGATTGCTCCATGATCTGGGAAAGATGTATGGCCTCGCCAGGGGCAACGGTGATGATATGATCAATAATGGACCCCGTCCCGTTCCATTGGGTGATCGCCTGGGCGATGGTCCGGACCTCTTCATGATATTGTTCGGGCCGGATACCCATAGCCAAGGCTTCGTCTCCGTGATGAAGCTCCCACGCCACAAGACGAATTGAATGCACCCGCCATTGCTCTTTGGCCTCTGGTAGAAGCGGGATGTCGTAGGGGTTTGTCATTATCGGTGTGTCTCCATGCGGCTTTCAATCCAGCGAATATAGGGCACCAGAACATAGAAACAGCGTGATCCTATTTTGAGATATTCTGGGCCACCGCCACGACTACGCAGGGTTTCCAAGTATGCTTTCGTGTTTCTGGAAATGCCTGCTGCTTCTTCTGTTGTGAGTAATCCGTCTGGGTATTTCTGGGCATGGACTTCCCAGAGAGCTTGACCGATGGGAGTGGTGAAGGTAGATTTTTGCATTGATATTTCCTTTTGTTTTGCGGGGCAGGGTTCGTTCCCCTGCCCCTGGGTTCCTGGCCTGATAGCCTGCAAGCTATTGGGCCTTTTTTGTTTCTTCAGTCCTCGCTGGACGGTTGTGCAATCCAGAAACAAGTTCATCTTCGAGGTTGTAGAATTTTTCCGTTGTTGCCTTAAGGCGGTCGGCAAAGAGGCTGATCATGGCAGTCTCGCACGAGTTAGAGTCTCGGCTCCAGTACAAATCTTTGAGGTGATTCATGGCTGATGATACTTCAGAAAGGTCCGTGATTGCGGCCTGAAACTGTGCTATGTCCATCTAAGGCTCCCCGTTCTGCTAATATTGTTTTCAGTTTTTCCGAAAAATCCTTTGCCTTTATCACGTAACGCCGGGCCTGAACCCGGAAGATAATCATGCGTCCTGCCCGTCATCACCCGTCAGGAGCGCCTTAAACTCCCGCATGTCCTTATCTTCATCGATGTCCGCCGCCTGCTCTCCCGGTTCACCCATGATCTCCCGCACCATGAGCACCAAGTCATCTATTCCGTGGGCAGCTACTATCCGCTTGTCCTCGCCGTACTTGTCGCCCTTGGCCGGGCTGGTGATTGTCAGGATGTACGGGCCATAGTCGTGAGTCTTGATGATTTTGATTTTCTTCTCGGCTTCGATTCGTGCTTCCATGGTGTGTCCTCCGTGGGCTTGTTTTGGTATGCTGTAGCATACTTTTTCTTTGGTATGCTGTGACATATAGAAGCTGTCAACCTATTTATGCTATGGCATACCAAAATATTCCAAAAGAGGTCCCAATGATAAAAAGTAATGTAAAAAAAATCATGGAATTAAAGAATGTTAAAGTTAAGCCTTTTGCCGAAAAATATGGACTGAGCCATTTAACAATATTGAGTGCTAGAGATGACAATAAAATAATCAACTGCAAGCTGATAACTCTTGACCGGATCGCCCGGGCCCTGGGAGTTTCGGTCAAGGATCTCTTCGACGATCAACCGTGAGTCCCTTCCTGAACAAGATGGTCAATGTCAGATTCTTTCCATGCAACCATCCGGGGGCCAAGCCGTACAGGTTTTGGGAAATAACCTTCACGGACGCCTGTCCACCATGCGGTACTTTTAACAGGAACTCGTTCAAGGACTTCTGGGAGTCGAAGCAAGGTTTCTCTGATTGTGAGGGGGGAATTGGGCATATTGAATCCTCTTGCTTAGGTTGACGGTTTTTATCATGCACTGACGACATGCCACGAAGTATAGGTCTGTGTAGGGTGGACAAATCAACCCGGACAAATAAAAAAATGCCCTCCATGATTTAACATGGAAGGCATTGAAATATTAGTTTATTGAAAAATGTCCGGGGGGGACATAGAAAATTATTTTTTTGTCTGGATCTCTAATAATATCTTTTCCCCCTCTTTTTCGTGCCGGCGAACTTTCTTTTTTAGCGAATCGTTTTCTATCGGTAGACCTTTTTTACCTGTCTTTTTGTAAAAGCCTTCTGCTTGAAGAGATTGTCCGACTTTGAGTGCTGAAAGTCCTTTTTCCAGGTACCATGCCGCTCTTGCATGAACCTCTGCGTTTTTGTGAGGTGGCAGGTGTTGTTTAAAATTATTATCAAAAAAATCTTTGGCTTCAGCTAAAGTCATATTGGATTGCACTGCTTCTTGCTCCATCTTGGACTTTTGAATTTGTTCCGCGATTTTGATTAGATGCTCTTCTATGGTCCTTTTGGTCAGCTTCGCTCGGAGTGAAGATTTTTCTGCGTCAGGGTGATACTCGTTGTTAAGTTTTTTATACATATCCAAACAGAAGTCATTTTTTTTAACGTCGGAAAGTTGCACGTACATCTGAAAAAGATTTTGATTACCAATAATTATGTCACGAAAATCTAGGGCGAAGCGTTTTGATCCTTTATCTTCTTCGGCGGATGGCAATAGAGCTATGCTTAGGGCTTCACGGTATGTCCATTCATTATTGGACTCCATGCGATCACCAATCATTTTTATCGTAGCAAAAAAGTCATCGATTGAAGAACAGGCGGCCTCAAACTTTGTTTCAGGATTGTTGCTCATTTTCACATCTCCCTTAATGTTTCCCTGGATATATCCGGGGCAGGCCGTCAGGGAAAACGGCTTTTCGGACAGGCTCATGACTTCCAGCCCTAGCCCCGGGAAATTTATAGTGCCTTGCGTATAGGTGTAACTTTTCCTCCCTTCTGAAGGCTTACCAGGTAATCAGCCCATGCTTGCATGAGGGATCTTCTCTTGTCGATGTATTCGGCCCGGCAATAGGCAGCGCGGACCTTATCCTTTCCGACATGGGCAAGCTGTACCTCGATCAATTCCGGGTCAAAACCCAATTCGTTCAGCAGGGTGGATGCCATACTTCGGAAACCATGAGAGACCATTTGTTCCTTGGAGTATCCCATGCGGCGAAGTGCGGTGTTCAGTGTGTTATCGGAGAGAGGCTTTTGTTGTGTAGCAAAAGTGAACACGTATTTCCTCCTGCAGGTCAGAGAATGAATTTCATTCAAAACATCTATGGCCTGGGTGGATAGGGGGATCATGTGTTCTTTCCCTGCCTTCATCTTGTTTGCCGGGATCGTCCAGGTGTTTGTCTCAAGGTCAAGCTCTTCCCATTCACAAAACCGGATTTCGCCCGGCCGGACAAAGGTCAAGGCCTGGAAGCGCAATGCCAAACGGACGACAAAACTTTGGTATGCGTCAATGTCTTTCATAAGTTTGCCGACCAAATCCGGGTCAGTGATGGCGGGGTAGTGGTGCTTTCTGGGAGGTGTGAGGGCTCCCTTCAGGTCTTGGGAGGGGTCACGGTCACAAAGGCAGGATGCAACCCCATATCGGAAGATCTGACCGGCAAGGGAGAGGACGCGTCGGGCCTGCTCCAGGGCACCGCGGCTTTCGACTTTTCGAACGGTGTGCAGGAGTTCTGCTGGGGTGATTTCGTTGATGGGGCGTTCGCCAAGGAAGGGAATAAGATTGGACTCGATCCGCTGCCATTCGGTTTTTTGGTGTCCTTCCGATTTGGTAGCCTGAAATTTCTTGAACCACTCTCTGGCAACCGTTCCAAACAAGGTTCTGTCGTCTTGGCTCTCCTGGAGCTTACGGGCAAGGGATGGATCAATGCCTTCTTGAAGTATTTTCTTCAACCGATCTCGTTCAGCACGTGCCTCGGCAAGACCGACCTTTGGAAACAGTCCAAGGGAGAGCATCTTTGCCTTGCCTTGGTAGCGGTATCTGAAACGCCACCTCTTGGTTCCCGCTTTGGTAATCTGGATGGAAAGCGCTTGGCCGTCGCTCAGGGAATAGTCTTTTGCCTCTGGCTTGGCGCTGGCGATCTTGGTGTGAGATAGCACGGTTTGCCTCCCGCTGTAGTGTGAGTGACTTGGGATGGGTGATCAAGAAAGTTATTCACATTCGGGGGGCATTCTTCAGCAAAGTGGAAGGATGGCCGGGCATTGATTTTGAAAAAGAACCCCTAACATTGCGGATTGACGAGGGATCTTTTCCAAAGTGTGAGTAACTTTTTGGTCGCCTGCGAAGTTACTCACATTGTTACTCACATTTTTTGCGGTTGGCAACGTGTACAAGCGGCTCACAACGAGAAAGGCCGCTAAGGAAACCCTTGAATTTCAAGAGATTTTGATCCTTAGCGGCCTTTGCCGAAAGTACTAATGGCGGAGAGGGTGGGATTCGAACCCACGTACCCTTGCGGATAACTCGATTTCGAGTCGAGCGCGTTACGGCCGGACTTCGCTACCTCTCCGTTTGGTGTCGATGGTGCATGTGACCATCAACAAGGTGTCGTCTGGGAATTTTTGGCCTTCTGTTCACGACGACGGTTTTTAAAAAATAAGGACAGCTGGGTACTGCATTCCTGACCAAGGATGCCCGGGATAACCGAAAAGGTGTGGTTGCTCCAGGGGAGATCCGCTCCGTTGATCTGAGATCTCAATGTGCCTGTTTTAGGGTCATCCGCTCCGTAGACAATGCAGCCGATCCGGGCGTGGATAATGGCCCCAAGACACATGAGACAGGGCTCAAGGGTTACAACAAGGGTCGTATTTGGGAGCCTGTAATTCTGTTTGACCGTACATGCTTCACGGATGGCTAGCATTTCTGCATGGGCGGTGGGATCATGCCGGGTGATGCTTTGGTTGTGTCCCCGACCGATGATGCTGCCATCAGTATCCAAGAGAACCGCTCCGATGGGGATTTCTAGCTTTAATGCTGCCAGGGCGGCCTGATCCATGGCCAGATGCATGACTTCTTCCCATGATGACCATCGATCCGGAGGGGCTTTACTAGTGCATTCCATCGTCGGTCGCAAGCATTAGTTGTCGAAGTTTTAGAAAAAATGCAGAAAAAAGATGCTAAAGTCTGCGCAGGTATTGGATGCCGCGCTCTAAAAGAGCCGTCCCTAGAATGGTCTTTTCACCCCGGGTCCATTGGGGATGGTTGGTGGGATGGTTATAGGCCTCAGGATGGGGCATGAGGCCCAGAATCCGGCCCGAAGGATCGGTTAAGGCTGCAATGCCCAGGGGAGAACCGTTGGGATTTTCCGGATAGTGCTGGGTGGGTTGTTTTGTCTTGGGATCAATATATTGCAGGGCGATGAGATTGGCCTGCTGGAGCTCTGTGAGTACCTTTTCATTTTTGGCGATAAGCTTCCCTTCGCCATGACGCACGGGCAGGTAGAGTTCATCGAGCCCCTGAGTGAATACGCATGGAGATTCCTGATTACATTTCAGGTGTACCCATCGGTCTTCGAATTTGGCCGAGTCATTGTGACTCAGGGATACCTGGCGTTCAAAATATCTGCCGCCAGCTGCGGGAAGCAGGCCAAGTTTGACCAGCAGTTGAAAACCGTTGCAGATTCCTAAGATGATACCCTGGGATGCCAGAAATTTTTTGAGTTCCTCTTCCAGGGAAATCCCAGATTTTGTTTTGGTATACCGCCAGCGCAAAGCTGCGGCCTGGGCAGCACCCAACTCATCTCCATCCAGAAATCCGCCCGGGAAAATGATGAAATTGTAATCCGCAAGGACATATTTTTCCGAGACAAGATCTGAAAAATAGGTAATATCTGTCTGGTCAGAGCCGGCTTGTCGGGCAGCAAACGCGCTTTCTTTTTCGCAATTTGTACCATGACCGGTAATGACTAAGGTTTTGACCTTGGCCATTGATCCTCCTGGAGATAACTAAATAATTGATTGGTGGTGCGAATAGACGATACTATCGTATTCTGCCTGTGACAAAAGAGATAAAATTCATATCTTTCATCATCTCAAGACGCAAGGAGTATTTGATGTTTTCCTTTTCTTGACAAGTTGAAAAATCATTGTCTAATGAGTTGAATACTTATATGGGATTTTGTATTTTTTGAATGGGTTGCTCAAAGTGGCGACCCATTCCTTTTGTTGATATCGTTGGAAAAAAGGGGCGGGAAGTATGAATACCAAATTTATTTTTGTGACTGGCGGCGTGTTGTCGTCTTTAGGCAAAGGATTGGCTGCGGCTTCTATGGGTACTCTTCTCAAGGCCCGTGGTTTGAATGTGACCATTTTAAAACTCGATCCGTACATCAATGTTGATCCCGGGACCATGAATCCTTTCCAGCATGGCGAGGTGTATGTGACCGACGACGGGGCTGAAACGGATCTCGACCTTGGACATTATGAACGGTTTTTGGACCAGCATCTGGGCCAGGCTAATAATTTCACCTCCGGCCGTATCTATAACAACGTGATCACGAAGGAACGCCGGGGTGATTATCTGGGGGGAACCGTTCAGGTGATCCCCCATATTACCGATGAGATCAAGCAGGCCATTTTGAGCGTTGCCAGTGATGATCTGGATGTGGCCATTGTTGAAATCGGCGGAACCATTGGAGATATTGAAGGGTTGCCTTTTGTTGAAGCCATCAGACAGATGCGTAACGATCTTGGCAAGGACAATGTCCTTTATGTCCACCTGACCCTTGTCCCCTATATTAAAACCGCCGGCGAGATTAAAACAAAACCAACCCAGCACAGTGTCAAAGAACTGCGAAGTATTGGTATCCAGCCAGACATTATCCTGTGTCGTTCAGAGGTTGAACTTAGCGACGAAATTAAAGCAAAAATTTCCCTGTTCTGTAACGTCGATAAGGATGCCGTCTTTACCTGTATTGATGTGGAAAGCATTTACGACCTGCCCCTGTCCCTCTATGAAGAGGGGCTTGATCAAAAAATCGCCATTCTTCTCCGTCTTTCGGCCAAGAATCCCAATCTGCATACTTGGGAAGAACTGGTGAAAAAGGTCCATAATCCCAAAGGGCGGACGTCTATCGCCATTGTCGGCAAGTACGTGGACCTCAAAGAGGCATACAAAAGTCTTCATGAAGCACTGATTCATGGCGGGATCGCCAATGATTATGCCGTTGATCTGGTCTATGTGAACTCTGAAGAAATCACTTCTGAAAACTGTGCCGAGAAACTTGCAGGAGTGAAGGGCATACTCGTACCAGGAGGATTCGGAAGCCGTGGTGTCGAAGGCAAGATCGAGACTATTCGCTATGCCCGGGAAAACAAGATTCCTTTTTTTGGAATTTGTCTGGGCATGCAGTGCGCCGTCATAGAATTTGCCCGCAATGTTTTGAAATTCAAAGGTGCCGATTCCGAAGAATTTGCGGAGAAGACCCCATACCCAGTTATTTATCTGATGAAGGAATGGTTTGATATCCGCAAAAAAAGCATCCAGCGCAGAGACAAGGAATCCGAAAAAGGGGGGACCATGCGTCTTGGCGCCTATCCCTGTGTGGTCAAGCCTGAAACAAGGGCGTATGAAGCCTATGGGGTTGCGCAGGTGAGCGAACGGCATCGTCATCGGTTTGAATTCAACAAAATGTATGCAAAGGATTTTGAGAAAAACGGCATGACCATCAGCGGTTTTTCCCCTGATGAAACCCTGGTGGAGATCGTTGAAATTCAGGATCATCCCTGGTTTCTGGCCTGTCAGTTCCATCCTGAGTTCAATTCCAACCCTTTGCATCCCCATCCTTTGTTCAGAGAATTTGTCAAGGCGACCATCCAGTATACAAAATAGACGGATCAGGTGATCATGGACACACTCTTTCATCAATCATGCACAGCTCCTTTTCTTATTGCAGGACCCTGCGTCCTTGAAAGTTTCGAACTGGCCCGGGATGTTGCCGTGGAGCTTGCCGGAATTTCAAAACGACTGGGTATTCCCATTGTTTTCAAAAGTTCCTTTGATAAGGCCAACAGAACTTCAGTGACGAGTTTTCGGGGGCCCGGCATGCACAAGGGAATCGAGTGGCTTGGGAAAATCCGTGAAGCAAGCGGACTTCCGGTCATCACCGACATCCATCTTCCCGAGCAGGCTGCTCCCGTCGCCGAAGTGGTGGATGTCCTTCAAATCCCGGCGTTTTTGTGCCGCCAGACCGATCTTCTGGTGGCTGCAGCTCAAACAGGTACCATTGTCAATGTCAAAAAAGGACAGTTCCTGGCTCCCTGGGATATGAAGCCCGTGGTTGAAAAACTCCGTTCCACCGGCCATTCCAAACTTTGGCTTACGGAACGTGGATCATGCTTTGGGTACAACAATCTGGTTGTCGATTTCAGGTCCATACGCATTATGCATGACCTTGGGTGCCCCGTTGTCTTTGACGCCACCCATTCGGTCCAGATTCCAGGGGGGCAGGGGAATTCTTCTGGGGGCAGAAGAGAATTTGTGCCTATGCTGGCAAGAGCCGCTGCCGCGTGCGGATGCCAAGGGATTTTCATGGAAGTTCATCCTGATCCAGACCACGCTCTGTGTGATGGGCCCAACAGCTGGCCCCTTGCCAAGACTGAGGCCTTGATCAAAGAGCTTATAGCCGTATGGAGCGTCACCCATGAATCCTGAATCCCGTGCAGCCAAAGTCAGGATGCTTGTGCTTGATGTTGACGGGGTCCTTACGGATGGCGGATTGTATTATGATGCCGAAGGTAGAATTCTGAAACGGTTTAATGTCCAGGATGGTCTGGGGATCAAGGTTGCCCAGCGTGCCGATATCCAGATCGCCGTTATTTCCGGGCTGGATTCTTTGGCTGTTGCCACCCGTGTCAAAGAACTCGGGATTACCTATTATTACCCCGGCCATCATCACAAGATTCCTGTGCTCAAAAAAATTAGTAAAAAATCAGGGATTGATCTCTCTGCAATGGCCTACCTTGGAGACGATTGGGTCGACGTCGGCCCAATGGAAAATGTCGGGCTGCCTATGGCCGTTGCCAACGCGCAGCCTGAAATTCTTAATCTGGCGGCCTGGACGTCACGTGCCCGAGGAGGGCATGGGGCAGTGCGCGAGGCTATCCGTTTCCTCTTGGAATCCCAGGGAAAACTTGAAAAAATCTGGCGGACGTGGGCGGATTGATGAGCACAAAGAAACTATGTTTTTTTTCCCTGCTGGTGGTCTGTATTGCCGGAGCCGTACTTGTCAGCAGACATTTTTTGAGCACGGTGGATGGAATCAAAAAGGATCTTGGCGATGTTTCCGTGGACCTTTCTCTGGGGGGGGTTACCCTGCGTCAGGGAAAGGACGGGCATTTGTTGTGGACCCTGAATGCGACGGCTGCAGATTATCAGAAAAATGCCGGTTTTGTTTTCTTGACCAGCCCGAAAATACTTTATTTTCAGGATGATAACCATGACCCCTTGTATGTTGAAGGGGATCATGGCAAAGTTGATCAGAAAAATGATCAGGCCTTTGTGTGGTCCAATGTGACCGCTCGCTATCAGGATACGCTGGTTACAACCGCCAATCTTCGTTACGATGGTAAACAGCGTATCCTGATATTTGAAAAAAATGTGGTAGTGGAACGGGGAGATTTGCGTCTTTTCGCGGATAGCGCAGAGCTTGATCTGAAAGATGAACAGCTTCAGGCTCATGGGAATGTTCGAGCCATCATTATCGCGAGCACATTGCCTTGATAGTTTTATAAAGTCTGATCTATTGTTTTGTCAGGCCGTGGGATCCCGGCCTTGACCAATCTGAGGAAAATCCAGTGAAAAGTATTCTTTGTTTTTTGATATGTTTTTTTGGCGTTGCAGCCCAATGTTACGCAGCAACGCCAGCGAGTAAACAGCAGGTGGCGACGACCATCACTTCTGATTCCATGAATTATGATCCCGGCACCCGCCAGGTAGTCTTTAAAGGTAACGTTCATGTCGTTCGGGAAGACTTCCAGATATGGTCTGAAAAACTTATCATTTATTTTTCAGAAGAGGTCCAAAAAAAGCAGTCTCAAGCAAAAACAACCGCTGCACCAGGGCAGAATCTTTCCGATGTAGAGAAAATTGTCGCTTTGCAAAAGGTCCGTATTGTCAGCCAGGGGAAAAAGGGATTCTGCGAAAAGACGACCTATTGGCAAAAAGATGGTCTGATGCAGATGGAAGGAAATCCCCGCCTTGAGGATGGAGATAATCAGATCCAGGGGGAAATCATCAAACTGTATACCCAGGATAACCGCAGTGAAGTCTTAGGCGGTAAGAAAAGGGTGCATGCCATTTTTTATTCACGTCCAGACAAGGTTAAATAATTACCTATGGCTACGCTGTATGCCCGTGAACTCGTAAAAAATTTTGGCAATAAAAAAGTTGTCAAAGGAATCGATATCTGTGTTAAGCAGGGAGAAGTCGTCGGCCTGCTGGGCCCAAACGGAGCGGGGAAGACCACAACCTTTT
>JAQVZR010000389.1 GCA_028708105.1 Desulfoplanes sp.
CGTGGAACGTTGATCTGCTGACCCTGTTTGCCCCCGCCGGAAAAGGAGAACCACGCGCAGCTGGTCCGCAAAGCAATGCCACCTCTGTCCCCTGGACCGTGGGTATCGACGATGTTGAGTGCAAGGATGGGGAGCTGGTGTTTACCGACCAGGCCGTCAAGCAGGAGGCTGTAAACCGTCTGCATGCTGTTGATCTGACCCTGCGTGACGTGGATTCAAATCTGAACCATCCCCTGCATTTTATAGTTACCACCAGGCTAAACAAGGCAGGCCGTATTGACGCCAGGGGAAGTCTCGTTCCAGCATCCCTGACCACACGTGGAACCTTGCGTGTTGCAAGCCTGGGACTTTCGGCCATAACGCCCTATCTGCCTCCTTCGGTGCATCTGGATGTTGCCACGGGTGCCCTTGATGTGGATGGCGCATGGAATCTGCAAAAGAAAGGGGATATTTCGGGAGTCATTACCGGGAAGGTGGGCATGACGGGCCTGGCCCTCAAGGATTTGGAAACCAAAAGGGATCTTTTTGGGTGTGCTTCATGCACGCTTGACGGCATTGATCTGCATCTTGCGCCTAACACCTTGCGTATGCGCAGCGCTGTCGTTCAAGCTCCCCGTGCCTTTCTGGAAAAAGACGAGCACGGGATGTTGAATATTGTCCGGGCCTTGGGGAAGGGAACCAAAGAGGACACTGGGCAAACGGCATTCCCTGTCAGGCAGGTCACCGCGTCTGATGCTTTGCAATCAGAGGCGGCGTATCCAGCATTTTTCAACGATATTCATGTGGGCCGTGTCAGCATTGCCCAGGGCGGGGTTGCTTTCCATGATCGCAGCCTCTCTCCCGATTTTACAGCCAGGCTGGATCAGGTCAATGCCGTGGTGACCAATGTCAGCCTTGATCCGAACCAACGCGCTGTCCTTGATCTCAATGCCACGCTGAACAACCATGCGCCCGTTTTTTTGAGTGGGACCTTGAGCCCTCTGCGCCGTCCTATCGCCTCGGATCTGGTCTTTAGGCTGGCGCACATGGATATGACCAGTCTGACGCCCTATACCCTGAAATCGTTGGCGTATCCGGTACGCAGGGGGAAGCTCAACTGGAACGGCAAATTCAGAACTGAAAATTATGTCCTCGATGCCTCGAACACCTTTTTTGTTGAGCAATTTGAGCTGGGGGAAAAAGTCGATGTTCCCGATGCCGCCAATGTGCCCATCAAGCTCGGTCTGGCCCTGCTGCAGGATGCCCATGGCGATTTGACCCTCAATGTCCCTGTGCGCGGGCAGCTCAATGATCCACAATTTCGTTTGGGCGGGGTGATTTTTCAAGCCATTCTGGGTATTTTCAGTAAAATCGCCACGGCTCCCTTTGCTCTTCTCGGCAGTATATTCGGAGGCGGGGATGATTTGAGCCAGCTTATGTATACTGCCGGAAGTGCTGAGCCTTCGCCTGAAACCAGGGGCAAACTTGATGCTGTCACCAAGGCTCTTGCAGATCGCCCCGGGCTCAGAGTTTTTGTAACCGGAGTAGCTGAACAGAAAACGGATCAGCAGGGATTGGAAAAGCAGATTTTTATGCGCAAACTACGTCTGCAGAAATATAATGTTCTGGAAAAAACAGGGGCTGCTCCGGTCGGAGGGGTTAACTCCGTGGGTATTGCCCCTGAAGAGTATGAGACCTATCTTTTTTTGGCCTACAAAGCAGTACCTGGTAAAAAGGCCAGAAGATTTGGTCGGGTACAAAAGCTGCCCGTGGAAGAAATGGAAGCGGTGGTCCGTCTGGACATAACGGTTTCACAGGATGACCTTGTGGAACTGGCCAACCAACGATCGCGGACGGTCCAGCAGTATCTTCTGGCTCAAGGGGCTATTACCCCTGATCGGGTTTTTGTGACCTCTTCCAAAGTGATTCCCGCAGGGGGTGAGACCTCTGGTGCGCGGGTGGATTTATCCTTGGGGAAATAAGAGCGGGGGCAGAAAAAGATCCCTGCCCCCGGTTGTGTTCATCTGTTTTTTTAATACACTTTAGTATACCCGCAGCCCCAATCCTTTGAGGTAGGTGCCTTCGGGAAAGAAGATGCTGGTTGGATGATCCGGCGATTGGAAGAGATGTTCCACAATCTGTACGTCCCTTCGGGCATCAATGGCCGCCCCGGCGACCACTTTTTGGAAGAGGTCCGCGTCGATATTGCCTGAGCAGGAGAAGGTAAACAGCATGCCGCCCGGGCGTATCAGTTTGAGGGCCGAGAGGTTGATGTCTTTGTACCCCCGGCAGGCCCTGTTCATCTGGGCTTTGGATTCTGCAAATTTGGGAGGGTCCAGGACCACGATATCGAATTGTCGGCCCTCATCTCTGTAGGTACGCAGGAGTTTAAAGACATCCCCCTGCACCTGGTTGACGCGTTCCGGGGCAATATCGTTGAGTTCTGCATTTTTGGATGCAAGGTCCAGCGCCTGCTGGGAGGCATCGATATTAATCACCCTCTCCGCGCCCCAGACCAACGACATGATCCCGAAGCCGCCCGTATAGGAGAAGCAGTTAAGCATC
>JAQVZR010000031.1 GCA_028708105.1 Desulfoplanes sp.
ACCTATCTGGTTAAAATCCTCGACAATCATTTCGATAGGATCTTCGATGGTGACTACATTGATACCCGGATGAGCCATGGTCTTCAGAGTGGAATACAGGGTTGTAGACTTGCCGCTCCCCGTGGGTCCGGTGACCAGAACCAGACCATGGGTCCGTTCCAGCAGGCCACGATAGCGCTGCAGCTGCACATCCCCCATGCCCAACCCTTCCAGAGGTTTGAGAATACTCTCCCCGGAAAGCAGACGCAGAACCATTTTTTCTCCAAAGGCCACGGGAATAGTGGACACCCGGACGTCCGTGGGCGTGCCCTCAAGCACCAATTGCACCCGGCCGTCCTGGGGACGCCTTTTTTCCGAAATATCCAGCCGACTCATTCCTTTCAGCCGGTTGAGCATGGCCAGATGCACACTGAGGGGCAATCGGTGGATAGGGTGCAGGATACCGTCGATACGGAACCGGACCAGGGCATGATCCCGCTTGGGTTCAAAATGGATATCGCTGGCCCGTTCAGCCAGAGCCGTGGACAGGAGATAATCCACCGCCTTGACCAGATGCTGCTGAGAGCCGGGGTCAATACGCCCGGCAATGCTCACCCTCCCTTCCTGATCACCCAGTCCGGGCTGTCCATCAATCTCCATGGCTGCGGCCCGGACCGAAAGACGGAACTGGTACACATCCTCGATAAGCCGGGCAATCTGTTCCTTCGTTCCCAGAAAAACACGGAACGACAAGGCGCTCACCCGACGCATGTCTTCCCAGAGCTCCGGACTAAAGGGATTGTGCACAATTACCTGCAGCTCCCCGTTTTCGATGCGCAGGGGCACAAGCATGTTTCGGCGGGCAAAGCTCTCGGACACCAGCCCCGTACTGACCTCAAGATCCACTTCCAGAGGATCGACCCGCTTGAACTCCAAACCGGTGGCCTGGGCCACAGCGGTCAGGATGACTTTCTCGCTTAACCGGTTTTTCCCTTCGCCTGATGCACCTCCTCCGCCGCGGGGAAGGCCCAGACGCTGCAAAAAAACAAGCCCGCGAGGATCGTTGAGGTCAAGAGAATGCTCCCGGGCCTTGCGCACCACAAATTCAGCCTGCGAAGAAGTTATTTCCCCCTGTTTTCCGAGCAAAGGAAGCAGAAATTCCAGAGAATACTCATGGCATGGCCAGACATCCATCGGCATGTATCACTTCCAGTTATATACTTTTCAGGATGCGTATCTTTTGCAGATCCGTTCGATGATTCCGGTGGTGGAATAACCGGGCAACATCGGAATACTCAGGACGTCGCCACCCAGGGCGGTAACAATATCCCGGCCCACAATAGATTCCAAGGGCCAGTCCCCCCCCTTGACCAGCACATGGGGCCGGACCGCCCGGATCAATTCATAGGGAGTATCCTCGTCAAAAATGATCACATGGTCCACGCAGGCCAACCCCGAAAGCACCTGAGCTCGGTCCCGTTCAGTATTGATAGGGCGCTTCTCCCCCTTGATCCTCCGGACCGAAGCGTCGCTATTCAACCCGATGATCAACCTGTCGCCCAGAGCCCGGGCACGCTGCAGATAATCCACATGCCCCGGATGAAGGATATCAAAGCATCCGTTGGTAAATACCAGGCGCAATCCTGCCAGCCCGGCTCTAAGCCCCATAAATACATCCAACGCAATCAATTTGCTCACAAGCCTATCTCTCTCATCCCTTTGTTGCTGCCATGGTCTGTCTGCTGGTCGTATGACCAAAAAATGGGAATACATCCCGGAGTCAATGTCTAGGGATAAAAGAAAGCCCCAGCGCGGGCAACGGATTTCTTGTCCGGCAGGGGCATGGGTTATCAGGGAAGGTTATGGATTGTGCTGCAGACTACGGAAAAGGGTGGACACAAAATTTCGGATTTCATCCCGGACCCGACGGTAATGTACCAACGGGTCAGCATCCGGTCCCGACTGACGGGCCAGTGCCGGGGGATCATCAAATCCCCGGTGGATGCGTTTGGCTGATCCGGCAAAAAAAGGACATGTTTCGTTGGCATGACCGCAGAGGGTAATCACCCAATCAAAGTCCTGCACAGGTATCCTCAATCAGTTTGGATGTCTGGCGGGAAATATCCACCCTGACTTCGGCCATCACCCGCACGGCATCAGGATTAAGACCGTGTCTGGCAACCCCGGCGGAATACGCTTCTATCTCTTCACTCTTCAAAGCACGGGCCCAGCCTTCGGCCATCTGACTGCGGCAGGAATTGCCGGTACACAAAAAAAGGATCGTTGCTTTTTGCATGGAATCATCTTCCTCCAATACATAACGTCAGATACGGCATCCTTATTTGCCATACATCCTTTTTATCACGGTGTGTATTTCATCCCAAAAACGGTTTGGTGACAAAATAGATCCCCAGCAACCCGATGCATATTCCGGCCACCTTGCGGAACCACACCGAACCATGCTGCATGGAACGGTTTTCCACAATCCTCCTGGCTGCTGCGGCGGAACTGCCGGCCACGGCAATGGGCAGACAGTGGCCTAGACCAAAGAGGACCATGAGCAGAACGCCGGTCATAATTTTTTCCTGCACCGTCACAATGGCCAGGATGGGGGCGATGAACCCGAAGGTGCACGAACCCGAAAGCAGCCCGTAGGCCAGCCCCAGTACGAAGGCCCCGAAGACGCCCTTGACCCCCAGCCGGGAGAGGCTGGAAGCGCCCATGGAACACCGGGCCACCCCAAGCATGCCAAGACCGACCCAGACCAGTATCGCCCCCACCAGAACACTCCAGTACGGGCCCACATCCCCGAGCATACGCCCAAGAAACGAGCAGATAACCCCAATAACGGCAATGGTCACAAAGAGCCCGGCCGTAAACGTCACGGCATACCGGACCGCTTCCCGTCCCTGCAGAATCCGGTTCTGTCCGCCCACATAGCCCACGATGAGGGGAATAGAGGCCATATGGCAGGGGCTGAACAGAACGCTGACCATGCCCCACAGAAAACAACCTAGACCGGCCATCCAGGTCTCGGCCAGCATCCAAGTGTTGATGGTAAGAAACGCGCTATCCAGCATGGATTATTTCCCGTCCTGGGTTTTAAGCAGCCGATCCAGAACGCGAACAATGTTCTTTTTGGGATAAAACCCGACGTGCCGGTATATTTCCCTACCCATATGATCAAAAAAAATCTGGGTGGGGATGGACTTGATTCCGAATTTTTCCCTCTGCCCGGGGTGCTGCCACACATCGATGAACAGGATGGCGGCCCTGTCGGCATATTCCTGCTCAAGCTCGGTGAGGATGGGTGCCATCATCTTACACGGAATACAGGCGTGGGCCCCAAGGTCAACCATGGTCACGGTGTCGGGCACGGGAACGGCCGCTGGAAGGGGATCAGTTCCGGCCTCAGCCTGTGACTGAGCCAGGGCAATCGAAGAGAGAGAAACAAAGAAAAAAACAACACATAAACGGATGATCAAACGCTGCATGAAGACTCCTCGGGAAGGTATACGGGAGTGGGTCGTATACGCAATTATTTCAAATAGTTATATTAATAGTAGAGACAAGACATGCCTTGTCTCTACGGCTGAACGACGGATCGCATTACCCCAACCAGCCCAAAACGTCCTTTTTCCCCGGAACCCTGCCGCTGATTTTTACCACATCGTCCACAACCACGGCAGGCGTGGTGAACACACCGTAGGAAACAATTTCCTGAAAATCTTCCACCTTCACAACAGTGGCTTCCACTCCTGATTCCGCCACTACCTCACGGATGATCTGTTCGGTTTTCTTACATTTTGCGCATCCCGAACCAAGTACCTTGATAAGCATAACATCACTCCTTTGATGGATTCATATGGCCTGCAGCTGGACATCTGCTGTAAACGGCTCTTGTTGGCAAAACCGCCAACTTGTAAAACAAAAAAATATCAGGGGAAAAAGAATTACGACACCGTTGTTACTTGGTCAAATAACCAACAAGCGATATCTTGGCAAGAAAAAATAGAAACAACACCCACGCCGCTGACAGCCATTAAACATTCAATCCACATCCCTGAGAACGCTGTAGCTGCTCGGCAACACACTTCTGAGATGGCAACAAACCAAGGGAAAAAGTGCTTGAAAAAGAATGGGAGTATAGTGTCTTATTTTGTGCTCGAAAAGCCGACCCGACGGTCGGCGATCCCAGGACATACTGATTGCATTTCCAAGGACTATCTCAATGGTAATAGTTGCGACACGTTGAACATGACAAAACACTGGCATGAATGATTGCCAGGCCTGTCTCTGCGATGGAACAAAAAAGACCACCCGCTTCGACAGAAGCGGGTGGCCCGGGAACAGCACACAACAAAACATCTACTCTTCGATAAAAGCCTCATTACCAGAAATACGTACATTGTCCTCGGGAATATTCAGCCCCAAGGATTCCAAGGCCTCATACAGTTGGCCGAAGACGAAATCATCCGGCGAAACCCCGGGCTTCAGGTCCAGAACCAGGACGTTTCCGTGCATGATCGCCCCGTCCACTCTGGATTCGACCTGTGTTTTAAGTTTGTACAGGGTTCGTTTGGAGGCCAGCTTGACGCTCACTTTCGCCGGCTGAGATGCTCCCAGTTTTTGCCGCTGCAAAGCCATGGAGGCCATCCTGCGCCCCTCTTTTTTGGCATCATTCATGAGCAGGGCCGCTGCCCGGGAAGCCACCTCGGCCAGTCCGTCACGCAGGGCAATGGAGGGTACCTTTTCTTCCACATGGGTTGCGTATTCCTGATCACCCACGGATTTGACCTCGTTGGTGATCAGATCCAACAATGAAATGGACAATTTGGCCTTCAAAGTCCTTTTAACCTGATCGAAATACAATGAATCAATGCGGTAATAATACACAATCCCGTTTTGCGCGGCAAAGTGGTCACGTACGGCCTGCATCAATTTCTGGTCGATAACAAAATCATCCTTGTCAAAATCAAAATGCACTCCCATAAGCGGATCATCCTGAGCCTGCTTATACTTGGCCATACCCGGAGTCTGCTCCAGCCACTGCAGTTTCAGTCCTTCCTGGTTCCCCTTCCGGGTGATGGCATCCCGTATGGAACGCTGAAAATCCGGATAAAAAGTCACAAAGGGCCCCAGCCCACGCAGTTTTTTGACCCCGTCCGAGGCCTCCACATCCAGGATGAGATCCATACTCGCTTTGGTGGGAGGCTCTTCCATGATCACAAAAACCACCCTGGCATCCTGTCCGGACTGCACCCCCACGCCCATTTCCTCAAGCCTGCGGTTGATGGCGGCATCATCCAGGGTCACCTTATAGGTGGCGCATCCTTTGCCCCCTTCATAGGAGAAACCCTGCTGGGTCTTGCCTTTAACAAAGGCGGCATGACCGGCCACTATTTTTTTTAGACTGGCCTTATC
Source organism: Desulfoplanes sp. (assembly GCA_028708105.1). Taxonomy (GTDB): domain Bacteria; phylum Desulfobacterota; class Desulfovibrionia; order Desulfovibrionales; family Desulfomicrobiaceae; genus Desulfoplanes. Next base: position 5,404 of record JAQVZR010000031.1, read on the forward strand.
GATACCGGGATTGGCTCGCATTACATAAGAACGTACGGCTTCCTGCCCGGCCATATTCTGGAGATCTTTCTTGGCCTTGAACCGGCTGGAAGTCTTGCACCCGACCTCCACCCCCTCGGTGACCAGGGCAAAGGCATGTCCGGCCACAAGGCACAGTAAACAGACAAACAGTATTATATTGGTCAAACATCGCATATGCACCTCGTAGATACGATGGGTAAAGGGAAGATATAGGATGAATCCGGAATCTTCACCACATTCGTTTACCAATCCTATATCTTATATCCTTAAGCGCAGCGGTCCTATATCCTTCTTTCTATATCCTTTTTCCTATAACGCACTGTTGGCCCTGGCCTCTATCTTGGCCATTTCCTCTTCGGTCAACCGATCGGCCAGATCCAGGGCCAGCAGGCATCTTCCGAGACCGTCGGCGTAGTTCTGATCCGTATTTTCGTAGTGCTCGAAACCAAAACGATAGATTTCCAGAGCCCGCTCAAAATCGCCCAGGGCCTCCAGGGAGAGGGCCATGTTATAGATATCGTCGACATGGTCCTCAAGATAATCATCGGCATCTTCAGCCAATTCTTTCCTGGTCAGGGGCTCATAAGGTTTTATATCTTTCGGAGCCCTATCCCGGATAGATTCTTCATATTCGGCCTTATGCAGCCGGGCAAGAACCTGCCTGGCTGCTTCTTCAAAATCCACGTCGTAAAAAATAACGGCCAGATCGTCATATCCCTGAGCCAGCTTGGCCCGGGAAAGATATTTGACGTTGCCCATATAGGCCTCGGCCGCGATGAGGGTTTTTGTCTTTTTATCCAAACCGGCCACAGCCACCGGGATATCTTCCCGGTGAGGAGCGATGAGCTGCTGGAGCCTTGCACCAATCTCTTCACACATTACAACCTGGGATTCCACGGACACGGGCATGGTACACACATCATGAGACACACAGGCATCCAGCTCGGCCCGGGCATCTTTTTCCTCATTCAGTCCTATGGAACCCATGAACGAAGAAAATCCGGACATGAATCCCCCTGCGTCCGTCTTCAGAGTCTGCACCTTGCCTGACGCATTTTCCTCATCAATAATCTGTAGCTTTTTGGAAAAATCCCCGTTGATAATGAATGCAGGCATGGTGGCCACTTCAAAAACATGGGTCACCTTGTTCACATGACCGTTTTTGTCCACATGATAGACCGAAAGCCCCATCATCAGCGTGGCCTTGCGTGCCCGGTAACGTTTCTCGTAAAAAACGTCTTTGGCATGGGTGGTCAAACGTTTGGTACAATATTGAGGACGCCCCTTGTCATCGTGCCCGCAAACATACCGTACTTTTTTCCACGTCTCCAGGCGCATCTTGCTGGGCAGGTAGTTGTGGTACTCATCAGATACCTGCCACCACACCCGGCCATACATAACAGCGTTAAGCCTGGACTTGAGTTTCACCCCGCTTGCGGTTTTCTGGATCTGACGCTCCAAAGGCAGATCAACAAGGGCATAAAAAGGGTCCTTATAAAAAACATCCGCCACGGTCTGCCGTGCCAAACGACAGGTTGCTTGGTCAGCGGCAAACACACCGCCCCCTAAGGTCGAAGGTATGGTATTGAAATCGAGGAGCGCAATCTTGCTCACTCCGGTCAACTTGATTTCTCCGGGTTCGAGCACGGAGATCTTGGCCTTCTGGACACAGCCGGTCATCATGGCCAGCACCATGAGGACAAGGATTATTTGTAGTCTTCGCACGTTTTTCATCTACCGCTCCTTGTTTTCCTCTTCCTCATAGGTATTATTTGCCTTACCGGGACACTGCAAAATTTTGCCAGCCAGTGCTTTAATCCGTGCCAGGGAATCCGCTGCCCTCGTATTGTCCGGATCAGCACTTACGGCCAGCTCATAGAATTCAAGTGATTCGTCGATTATGCCCATGGTTTCACAGGCAATGGCCATATTTTCATCATCAGGAGAACGGAACCGGCCCGTATCCAGCATGGAGACACGCAATTCTTCCTGTAATGCCTTCACTGCAAGTTCAATTTCTTCCCGGGCCTTTCCGGAGGCCTTTACATCCTTGATCTGAGCAGCGAAATCAGTTTTGAGTCCTGTTGCTTTGTCCTTGTATTCTTTCTGATTTTTCTCTGTAACATCGGAAAGACGCTTATATGCCTCGGAAAAAGCCGTTGCCTTAAGCAAAACCACTGCGGTTTCATCACCCTTTTCGTTGACAAAAAGCTCACGCTTAACCTTGTGGGGAGAAATATCATGGACCACAGTTTTGATAGATGGGTCGAACAACGACGAAGCTATCTCCAAAACAGTAGGTAACGCATCAGTTTTGCTGTTTCCACCAAGTTTTGTATCATACTTCAGATCAGTAAACCGTTTTTCGTACACTTGTTTGCCCGCAGTATCATACACCCGAACCAAAAGATCACCCTTGGCCGTAATATGTGTAAAGGGAACATGGCTTACATGTTTCTGCACCACCTTGGCGTCGTAGTTGGGGGATGAATGGGGCACACCTTTATCCGAATACTCAATAACATACGGAACCGAGACCAACGGAGTCACTATCGTATCTTTCCCCGTGGTTTTCGTTAACGCGATATTCGCCCAGGTCTTAATACTCGCCCGACTGATAATCCTGGCGGGTTTGATGCTGTACCCATGGGACTGGGCAAAAGCGGCATCAAGGGACCGCAACCCTTTGCGATTTCCATGGATATCATCTTGAACACTGAAAAAACGTTCTTTGTAGATACCGGCAGAAAGGCGCTGATTCAAACAATTGGTGAACACCGGCACAAGTCTGTCCCGGTTTCGTGCATAATTGCCCGTCAGTTTGACTACCGGAGATACGATAGCCATATTTTGCAGTGACGATACATCGCTGACAACATCCGGCGGTACGATGTAACTGGCCACCAGACTCCGCTTGGTCCCCTGTTGACAACCTGCGAGCAGGCATAAACAGCAACCGGCCATCACAAGAGTACTTCGTATATAGCCCCTCGATTTCATCGATATATCCTACCCGTTGTTTTTTCCTGACACTGCCAGGAAAAAAGACTGATGGCCTGGGACGAAGGACTCGCCATGATAGCCCTCCCTTCATCCTTAAACCGTTTTTCTTGCCTCAGGCGATCCCTATTCCGGACGAAGATTGACATTAAGCCGTCTGGCATTCTGCTCCACACGACTCAGTGAATGCGCACAGGCATTGACCACGTCCTGATCGTCCGTGAGAGCAAGAATTCTGGCATACCCGTCATGAATCTGCCGTAACGCATCCTCGGTCACGCCCGAGGCCTCCTTAGACATAAGCAGGAGGTAATAATTAGCAAGATCTTCTTCCATGTCCCGTTCTTTGGCGTTGGCATTCCCTTCTTTATGGACGTTCTTCGCCGCTTCGGCCCATTGTTCGTACACCTTCGGAGTAAGTTTGGCCAAAGGAACCTCAGGAATCAAAGAGGTCGCACGCTTGGACGCCGCGGCGATCTTCCCGCCAACCAACAGATTTTTAACCTCTTGATCCCCACCCGCTGGAAGAATCACGCCCACATCTCTACGTTCGGTGCTTAAAAGATTACGCATTCTTTGAACAATCTGCCCTGCCAGTTTATTTTCCAAAGACACAGCCGAGGGCAAAGGATCTGTTGTATTTTCCCATATTCCCTGCGATGCAATATTATTGAAATAGGCCATGGGCTCCAGGGTCCGGACCTCATAAATGGAAACGGTTGTCACGTAGGCTGCAATGGCTGAATGCTTCCTTTCCGTAACCAGAAATTCATTACCGCTCCCGTTTTTATTTGTCCGGGATTGCTTAATAACCTTGGTATTATATGCTGTTTCATCCCTGTTATCCCGACGATATCCTCGGAACGTATTGATATTCATAGCATATTCGAAAGGCCTTTCAGATACCACCTTGAACCATCCGGCATGATTCAGAGCCGCTGTCAGCTCGCGCACAAAGGCCCCCGTGTCCTTGCCTCGGTTGCCCGTCGTAAAAATTTTAACCCGGGCCCCTCTTTTTATGACGGAAATCTTCGAAGGGATATCAAAGGTCACCTGGGCATTGGGCTGCAGTTTTTGGGGAGCACATCCCACCCCCAGAAGCAGACAGCTCAGCGCCACGGCCCAGACAAGCCATCGTATACAACACCCATATTGCTTACCCATCAGAATCCCTCTGGATTTTCCCATTTGAATTTGAGCAGACGCCCATCCTGCTTGAACTTAACACGGTACCCGTGCTTGTGCATCACGGCACGGATCTGTTCGGCAAGGGCGGAAACACGAAGATTGGACCAATAGCTCATCTGCAGAGTCACCGAACTTGATTTGTCCACAGCATGACGCACATATCCTCCCAGAGCCGCCATTTCCCCTTCCAGAAGAGGCTTGTCGGGAAAATCGTAAAATCCCAACGTATACCGAAATCCCTTGCCCCGCTCAACTTCGGACTGCAGTTCCTTGACCAGTGCCGTTGCAATGTCTGCCGCAGCCACAAAAACATCTTGGGATGCGGTTTCTATGGCCAGACGATACTGACGGCCCTGATTGAGACCTTTGATGGCAATAATTCCAACATCCCGAGCTGTTTCACCTAAAAGATGACCATCGGAAATACGAACTCCCTTCATATTCAGATCAAGTCTGGCCTTCGCACCGCTAGGGGAGGGGGTCATATTCAGGCCCACGGCAACATAATAATCCGCCTGCAGCCGGGACCTGTTTTTAATGGCCACATCTTTGTCCAGCTTGCCGGGCAGATCTTTGAACCGTGAACGCATGGTCGACCAGTCCACAACCTCAAACCGGAATGTATCCTTAAATACCTTGGCCACGGTGGTCACCAGGGGATCAAAGATTTCCGTTCCTGAAGGTACAGCATTGATATCCGCATCATCCCCGAAAATAAGAATTCTGGGATGTCCGGCCATTTTCATCAAGATATCCAGGGTCTGGACATGGCTCTCAATCTGCCCTTTATTCACCTGGGCATCCACAAGAACAGTGTAACCCCCGTCAGCCTCTTTGGTTTCCTTGAGAATTGTGTAGCCGGTGACATATCCCTG
>JAQVZR010000390.1 GCA_028708105.1 Desulfoplanes sp.
ATTCCGACTCGTCTCGCTTCAACTACGTAAGGTAGTGAAAATGTATTATGCAGCTATGATAGCTTGGCGGACGGCCTCCGTAGTCGATGTGACCGTAGTAGGGGTAGAATAATAAAGGTATAGAGGGGACCAGAAATCATATACCCAATAAAAATAAGGAAGCCCAACAATTTAGGTTCAGATGCCACCAGGACAAAAAGCATGATCACCGTAACGGTAGCGCTGAAACGATGGCTCCTCAGAACCTCAAAATCCTTGAACGAGGCATAACGGACATTGCTGACCATGAGTAAAGAAAGGACGATGGCCAAACCCAACGTAACCCCGGGCAGCATCGTTGTCTGCAGCGCTTCGGGAAGATAGGGAGCAAACAGAACAAGGCAGGCCATGGTGCACGCCGAGGCCGGTATGGGCAGACCCACAAAAAACTTTTTGGAAACGACATTCACCTGAACATTGAATCTGGCCAGACGCAACGCACCGCAGACAATAAGTAAAAAGGACGAAACCAGTCCTAAACGGCCAAACATATGTGTATTCCAAAGGTAGACCAGCACGGCGGGGCTGACCCCAAAAGCGACCAGGTCGGCCAACGAATCAAACTGGACCCCAAAATCAGAGGCGGAATGGGTAAGACGGGCAACTTTGCCATCCAGGCCGTCAAAAAGACAACTGACCAGAATAGCCAAAGCAGATTTTTCAAACTGCCCATCTATAGCCCACAAAATCCCAAGAAAGGCCGTGAACAGACTGGCCGTTGTCATGAGATTAGGGAGGATATACACTCCTTTATGGATAGGCTTGAGATCGGACATGTTTCACTCTTGGTTTATGTGCAGTTGTAATGTGGACAGGCTTTTAAAAGCCTAGATATGTTTTTTTGCGGCCAGAATCGTTTGGCCGGCGAATACGCATTCATTCAAACGTACCATCGGTACATAGCCATCGGGCAGGTAAAGGTCAAGCCTGGAACCAAACTTGATCAGCCCGAAACGTTGTCCCCGCTGCAGACGGTCCCCTATCTCGGTCCAGCAGACAATTCGCCTGGCAATAAGACCGGCGATTTGAACGACGGTCCAGGCATTGGCATCGGCATCCAGGATACACACGGCATTGCGCTCATTATCTTTGGAAGCCTTGTCCAGGGAGGCATTGAAAAACTTGCCCGGATAGTAACGGATCGCATCCACCGTCCCGGAAATCGGCGCCCGGTTCACATGCACATTGAACACATTCATGAATACGCAGATGGTCGTGCGGTTCTCTCCTGTAAAGGGGTCCTGCATGGTTTCGATTTTCACCACCTTTCCATCGGCTGGAGACACCGCAACATTCGGTTCCTGCGGTGTAACCCGCTCGGGATCACGAAAAAAATTCAACACAAAGAAAAAAAGAACGAACGCCAGCAGAGCCGGAACAGGCCACTCAAGGAGAGCAAACACGACAACAAGCAGCGCCGTCAGGCCAATAAAAGGCATACCCTCAAGACTGAGACCAATGGATGGTTTTTTCATAACAGTATATTTCCTTTCTCTATCGTGGATACAGGTAGCTATGCAAACAGTGTGGATTTCCTACATGAGAGCAACCCGGTTGGCAAATTTTCAGAATATGCCTAGTAACTATTCTCAGCTGAAAGACTTTTTATCGAATAAATTCAGAAAGGTGAGCCAAAAAAAATCCCTTGAAAGGATTGGGGCAAATAATCCACTCCAAGCATATATTTATGGCTACACAGGGTGGTTTGAGCTGAAGATTGTTTAAAGGCATATAATAAAATGACGGAATAACAGCACAATCATTCGACATAATTACAAAACAAGCCCTCCTCCCGAGTTCAGGGAGGGTTTCCTAAAAATCCCATACGCCCATAGACCTTGCTAATGCCTCTTCCATCCTCTAAGGCTGATCTCCGCTTGGACAATACGCCAAAAAGTCAGACGCACATTCTGAAGACTTTTCCTGGGGCAATGCGGCACCGATCGTTTCCTTTGCTCTTCCAAGTCTTTGTATGCACGGCCCCGCACTATGCTTCCGGCAACCGACATTTCGCGGGGTCCAACCTTTCAGCTATAACCGCACAAATCCCATGCCTGAAAATAACGACCTGACCACAAAAACCATCTTCTGGTTCTGGATGCCTCTGGCCTTGGTCTGGCTGATGATGGGCATTGAACAGCCCGGCATTGCCGCCGTGATCACCCGGCTCCCAGAAATCAAACACAATTTGGCCGCTTTCGGGCTGACCTTTGCCCTCTCCCTGATTATTGAAGGTCCTATTATCCAATTGCTTTCAGCGGCCAATGTTCTGGCCCGAGACAAACAGTCCTACACGAGGCTGCTGCACTTCACGCATCTGTCCGGATGGCTGCTTTCTCTGCTCCATCTACTCATTGCCGTGACCCCGCTCTTCGACCTCATCGTTACCGACGTAATCGGAGCCCCCCAGGAAATTCTGTAACTCACCAGGTCAACCTTTTTGATCATGACCCCATGGACCGTGGCCATTGCCTACCGCAGACTCTGGCAGG
>JAQVZR010000391.1 GCA_028708105.1 Desulfoplanes sp.
TGCTCCATTGCCTTACGAATAATGGATTGGCCACTTCCCGTAACTCCGGAAAGCTCGGTGCCCGCAGAGATGCAAGAAGTGACAACCTTAATGAGAACGGCTCCACTTGAAACCATCGGAGCAGGAATTTCTTTGGGAAGAACACGACCTTTTTTTACAAGGGCTTGAAGCATTTGGGTATCCTTTATTCGTTTTTTATTATCCGACAAAAAACAGTTTTTTCAACAACTGCACGACCCGTTCAGCAGTCTTTCCATCCCATCCTTCCGGGGGCGATGTCGTACCTCTCGAAATCACTGCCCGGAGATCGCTTTCCAGAGTCTGTGGCGTTCCAAGAATGTTGGTCCCTTGAGTGATTGTAACCGGTCGTTCAGTGTTGGGCCGAAGGGTTACACATGGGATGCCCAGGTAGGTTGTTTCTTCCTGCAATCCTCCGGAATCCGTGATGGCAAACCTGCAATCAAAAACCAGGTTCATGAATGCCTTATATCCCAGGGGCTCGGTCAGGATGATGTCCGGATTTTCCGTCAAAAGATGGGAGAGCCCGAAGGATTCCAGGTGTTTGCGGGTGCGTGGATGAATAGGAAAGACAAGGGGGACCTTTTTGGCGATCCTCTCCAGAGCCAGACAGAGCTCCTCAAGGGTTTCTCTGTGGTCCACGTTGGAGGGACGATGCAGTGTGATTATTCCGTAAGACCCAGGAGCCAGGCCCAACCGTTCCCGCTCCTGTTCGGCCCTGATGGCCGGGGTCATCATAACCAGGGAATCAATCATTATATTGCCAACCATGGTGATGTGTTCAGGCCGAATGCCTGCCTTGAGCAGGTTCTCGTCCCCATCCCTGGAGGGAGTCCAGAGATAATCGGCAATGGAATCAGTCACCATACGGTTGATCTCTTCAGGCATGTTTCGGTCAAAGGACCTGAGCCCGGCCTCAAGATGGGCGACAGTGATCCCGAGCTTGACCGCAGCCATGGTGCAGGCCGCCGTTGAATTGACATCCCCCACCACCACAACCAAATCGGGCCTCTCTCTAAAAAGCACTTTTTCATAGGCAATCATGACCCCGCCTGTCTGTTCGGCATGGGTACCACTGCCAATACCTAGACTTATATGCGGATCAGGTAGGGAAAGATCACGAAAAAAATCCAAAAACATATTTTTATCATAATGTTGTCCTGTATGGACAATGACAGGATTAGCCCAAGGCTCTTTGCTCAAAGCATGATAGAGTGGGGCTATCTTCATAAAATTGGGACGGGCAGCTGCGATAAGGTGTATTGTTTTCATCATATGTGCCAGCCGTGGGGTCTGACCCAGCTAAACATTTAATATTACGATTTTTTTCCTCAAAAACACCCGTTTTTATGCCTGGGTCTCATAAAGCCGCGGGGTCTGACCCCGATAAACCCATAATATCCCAATCTTTTCTTTTCAAAAATACCCGCTTTTAGGCCTTAGAATCAACCGGGTTCAGCTCAAACTAGATCAACCATCCGAAATCAAAGATGATTTACTACAATTCAGACTCGTCGAAAATATTTCATTCCAAGGCATTCTCAGAGATTGGTTCAATCGGGCAGTTCGGGGGGGGCTGACCCCATGCGTCTCACGAGAAAAAAAAGCATTAACGGTTTTTTTTCGTGGGTTGCGTATTCTCTTTTGTGGAAAATTTATACGATCTCCTCTCCGTACATCTTGATTTCTTTCACCAATGTTCCATCTTGGGCAAATGTTTCCGGATCGAAAGGAATAGGCTCAAGGTTGTTGTTTATTTTCCTCCTCAAGGGCACTATGATCCGCCGGTCATGAAATCGATCTCCCGAAAATGATGAGGAAATCAAAGCAATATCGACATCACTATCCTCTCCGGCTGAGCCCTTGGCCCAAGATCCGAAAAGCATAACTTTTTGGACATCAATGCCTTGTTTATTCAACTCGGCAACATATCTTCTGATATCCTTTATGACTGTACTTTTTGAAGTAGCCATGTCTTCATCTCCTCAATCTGATCAAGGTACTGTTTTGTAAATTTTTTTGTACATCGCTTGTAGAACAGAAATTTTTCATCGGGGTAGCGAGCTTCAAGATTGAAGTCAGTGACTATTTCAAGCAGCTCTATCTGCTCATCGGTCAGCTCAAGGTTGTTTTTTTCGGCAAGATAAACCAACCGGTGGGACCGTGGCGGATTACCTCCATTAACTTGAACATACAAGGCTTTCAGAATTTTTTCCAAGGTCAGGTGTCCAAAAAACAGAGCATAGCTGTAGTCATCCTTTTCAAACAAGTGCCCGGTAACACGCCAATCCTTTTCGGCCGAGAGACACCAATACGAGATTTTTTCACCAAGGTTCATTTTGTTCCCCTCCTCTCTTGGTCATCGCTAGCCCCGGGGTCTGACCCCGATAAACCCATAATATTCCGATCTTTTCTTCTCAAAAACACCCGTTTTTTGGCCTTAGAATCAACCGGGTCCAGCCCAAACACAATCAACCATACGAAATAACAAACAATTTAGT